>NZ_JBEPAK010000082.1:0-27039 GCF_040298565.1 Kitasatospora sp. NPDC001539
AGCCGGCCGTGACCACCAGGTCCGGCTCGTGTCCGGCGACGGAGGCGGTCAGCGCGCGGTCCCACTCGGCCCGGTCCGGGAAGTCCTTCACGCGCCGACTTCCCACTCCGGGGCGGGGTGTCAGGGGTGTCAGGCGTGGTGGTCGAATTCGCCGGCCTTGATGCCGCGGAGGAGCGCGGCGAGGGCGGCTTGGGTGGTGCGGAGGATGAGGTGGCCTTCGTCGGACTCGCGCAGTTCGACCGCCGCAGCGTTCGTCCGCACCTCGATGCACTCATTATTTGCGGCGCTGTAGGTCGACTTCTGCCACTCGGTGCTACGCATACTTGGCTTCCAATTCTTTCTTGATGGATCGGATGAAGTCTCGCGACCCGTCCTCGGAAAGCGCAGTGGAGGCCATGCGGGCGAAGATGGCTCGATGCTTGGCCAGGTCTGCAGGAGCGTCGAAGAACAACGTGCCTTGCGAGACATCCATCTGGACCGTGTCCAGCTCGGGAACCGGTCCCTCGGCGAAGGTCACGTTCTCGCCAGCGCCCGGGTAGGTGTCGACATCGAACGGTACGACTCTGATTGAGATCCCGTTCTCCATCGAATCCTCGACCAAGGCATCGAGCTGGTCTGCGAGGACGCGAGGACCGCCAAACTGCATTCGCAGAGCTGCTTCATGGATAAATGCGCGTAGGGGGATCTTTCCAGAGCGGATCACTTGCTGCCGCTGGACGCGGAAGGCTGTTCTGACGTCGATGTCCTTGCGGGGCAGCGGTGGATAGATCCGAGCGAAGACCGCAGATGCGTAGGTACCGGTTTGGAGCAGACCAGGAATGTAGGTGGTGGTGCAGACGGCGAGCGCCTTCGCGTGGTGTTCGATCTCCGCCACCTCGAGGAAGTCTGTCGTCAGGACTTCGCGGTACTCCTCCCACCAGCCCCGTCCACGCTCCGCGACGATCTCGGCGAGGGCATCGATCAGAGGGCGATTGGCGCAGTTGCATGCGGCGGCGATCGTGCGAAGGCGGTCCGCGCTGATGCCGATCCGCCCGGATTCCATCTGAGTGACCTGGGCGGGATTCATCCCGACGAGGCGGCCGAGTTCGGACCCGCCGAAGCCGGCCTGCTCGCGCATCCTCCGTAGCTCGGTGCCAAACCTGCGTTGGCGGAGTGTCGGGTTGGCGCGTGGCGGCATGGCTTCCTTCCGAGGGCGTAGTCGGGTCAAGTCTGCCGCGCGGGCTGAGCGTCGGTCTACCGATACCACGATAGGGGGATGTTCCAAGGATGGGGGAAAATTATCCACCGCGCTGCGCTATGGTCGTTCTCACCTCGATCCGACGGGTCGTCAGTAACGCCTGGTCGCAGGCGCCGCAGAGCAGCCATGCCCATCTGCCTGGCCTGGCTCACGGCGACATATGCCCGCCGGATCTCCACACCCCATCACGCCCGGGAGTACTCCCATGCGTCACCTCAACACGCCCTCTTTCGCCCTCACCCGCCAGTCCCTGCGGGACGCGATGATCCGCTCCGGCTGGCACCCCTCCTGCACCTTCGACGCCGAACTCGCCCTTGGCGAGCTCCTGGTCAACGCCTGGCGGCACGGGCGCACGCCCGCCCCCATCGTCCAGATCCTCTTCCTCGGCCGGACCCTTCGGGTCTCCGTCTCCGACGAGAGCCCCGTCCTCCCGACCCCCGAACCCCTTCCCCCCTCGCGGAATCCGGCCGGGGCCTCCAGCTCGTCGCCGGCCTCACCAGCCGCTGGGGCGTCGACCCGCAGGAGCGCGGCAAGTCGGTCTGGTTCGAGCTGGACGCCGCCTGATGACCCTCCCGCGCCGCCGCCCCATGAAGCCGACCGACCCCCGGATCCGCTACTACACCGAGGACCACATCCGCACGCTCCTCGCCGAACTCCAGGAGCGCGGCAAGAAGTTCGGCCTGCTCTTCCCCTCCGCGAGCACCGACAGGACCATCGACGGCCGGATCCTCATCCGCTTCAACACCGCCCCGGCCTCGACGCTCCTCAACCTCCTCACCCTCCTCCTCGACGCCGAGAAACCCGCCCCGTGCGATTCCTGATCGCGACCGCCTTCGCGGTCCTCCTCGCCCTCGCGATCGCCACGGTCGCCCTGGGCGTCATCACCGCCCTCCGGGCGGCCCCGCCCGACGAGGAGTCCTGAGCGCGAACAGCCGAAGAGGGCCGTCACCGCCCCCGGCGATCACGGCCCTCCTGCTCTGCCCGCCCCTGTTCCGCCCGCCCCTGTTCCGCCCGCCCCAGTTCCGCCCGCCCCGCTCAGCCCTTCGCCTCGAAGCCCGCCAGCAGTCCGCGCGGGTCGAAGGTCACCCGGATCCGGGCGATCTTCCCGTTCTCCACGTGCATCCAGTTCGCCGTCGGCGCCGGCGGCGCGATGCGGGTGTGCAGCTCGAACCAGGTGATCACCTCGTCTCCTTCCGCCACCCGTACCTTCACGTCGATCTTCTCCAGTACCTGTCCGAGGCCCCTCAACCCGCCCAGCGCCTCCTCGACCCCCGACGCCGTGCCCAGCGCGCCGACGAAGTCGACGTCGTCGGCCAGCAGGCCGCGGAGGGTGTCGAAGTCGCCCGCCTCCCAGGCGGTGAAGTAGGTCTCGGCCAGCTCGCGTGCAGTCCTCTTCGTCGTCATGCGTCCATCCTCCCGACGCCGGATCCATCCGTCCAACAGATGGATCCGATCGGTCCCATCACCCATACCGATGGTTCGAGGTGACATCCGGTGAACGCCGAACGCCCGAGCGGGCATCGCCGCCCGCTCCGGCAGTGACGCGCCGTGTCGGTTCCGGTGGTCGACGCGCGGGGTCTCGCTGACGCCCCCGCTCGACGCTACCGACCGTCATCGCCGCAGCTCACGCACGCTTTCACGCTGAGTAAATGTCAGGTGATGCGGTTTCGGCCGACCCTGCCGGGCAAGGCGCTCAGCAGTCGAAGTGTGAAGGAGGCGTGAAGTCGATGATCACCGAACAGCAAGCCCGCTCGATGCTGCACCACCCGGTCCACGACGCGGAGGACAGCAAGATCGGCAAGGCGGACCACGTGTTCCTCTCCGACGCCACCGGCAAGCCGGAGTGGGTGAGCATCAAGACCGGCTGGTTCGGAACCAGCGAGTCGTTCGTCCCGATCCGCGACGCCCGGGTCGTCGACGATCACATCCAGGTCCCGTACCTCAAGGACAAGGTCAAGGACGCACCACTGGTAACCGTCGAGGACGGCGGCCACCTCTCCGAGCGGGAGGAACGCCGCCTGTGCCGGCACTACGGCATCGCCTGGGACGAGGCCTGGAGAGCCGCCAACCAGCCCGGTGAGGGCGGCTGGGCCCACGCCGGACGCCAGACCGCCGCCGGTACCACCGCCGGCACCGCTGCCGGCGCCGCCGCCGGCCGGACCGCCGCCGGCCGGACCGCCGCCGGCCGTACCGGCGCCCGCCGGGGCGAGGACGACGCCATGACCCGCTCCGAGGAGCAGATGCGCGTCGGTGTCGAGCGGTACGAGTCGGGCCACGCCAAGCTGCACAAGTACGTCGTCACGGAGGAGCAGCAGCAGACCGTCCCGGTGCGCCACGAGGAAGCCCGCATCGAGCGCGAACCCATCACCGAGGCCAACCGGGACGCGGCCCTGGCGGGCGAGCCCATCTCGGAGGCCGAGCACGAGGTCACCCTGCACGCGGAGCGCCCCGTCGTGCACACCGAGGCCGTGCCGGTCGAACGCGTGCGGCTGGTGACCGAGGAACACGTCGACGAGCAGACCGTGAGCGGCCAGGTGCGCAAGGAGCGCATCGAGGCCGAACTCTCCGCCGAGGACCAGCAACGGCTACGGGGCAAGGGAATCCGGGGCGAGGACCGTCGCCGGTGAGCCGTTCTCGGTGAACCGTCGTCGGTGACCGCCCCCGCCGGGTCGCCACCGCTCCCGGGCGGTGACGGCCCGGCCCGCCGGAGCCGGACGAGCCGCACGCGGCCTCCGGCCGAACCCGGGCACCGGCCGTCGAATATGGTCACCGGTCATGGAGATGCACCAGCTGCGCTACTTCGCCGCCGTGGTCGACGAGGGTTCGTTCACTGCGGCTGCCGGTCGCCTGCACGTCAGCCAGTCCGGCATCAGCACCCAGATAGCCAAGCTGGAAAGGGAGTTGGGTCAGACGCTGCTGGAGCGCTCGGGCCGCCGGGTCCGGCTCACTCCCGCCGGGGAGGCGATCCTCCCGCTCGCCAAGAACGCGCTGGCCACCCTGGACGCGATCCGCCACACCGCCGCCGAGTTCGCCGACGCGGTGCGCGGGCGGGTCCGACTGGGCATGATCATGGGCTGTTCGATCCCGCCGTTCCTGGACACCGTCGCGGACCTCGGCCGCACCCACCCCGGCATCGAGCTGAGCCTGCACGAAAACCACTCGGAGGTGCTGCAGGCCCAGGTCCTCGCCGGCGCCCTCGACCTCGCGCTGATCGGCTACGCGGGCGAGATCGCCCCCGGCTTGGAGGTCGGCGTGGTGGTGGACGATCCCATCGCCGCCGTGGTGCCGGTCGGGCACCCCCTCGACCGGCCCGGCCTGAAGCTGTCGGACCTGAGTGGCGAGAAGATCCTCTGCCTCTCCCGGGGCACCGGCCTGCGCGCCGCCTACGACCGCTCCTGCGCCCGGCTGGGCCTCGCTCCCCGCGTGGACATCGAGGCCAGCTCCCCGGCGGCCGTGCTGCGCCTCGCCGAGCGCGGCGCGGGTGTCGCCGTGCTCAGCCCGTCCTCCGTCGACGGGTCAGGGCTGCGGGCCGTGCCGCTCGCCGACGCCACCACGAACGCCCGCCTGGGCCTGATCGCCCGCCGCGACCAGCAGTCCCCGGCGGTCCGCCTGCTGCGCTCCAAGTTGCGGACCGCGCTCGGCAGTTCCTGACGGCTCTCCTGACGCCTCCCGGGCCTCAGGCCTTCCACTGCGGGTCGCGACCCGAAGCGGCCAGCGCACGGTCCCACGCCGGGGCGTCGTCCGGCACGGCCACGACGCCGGCGAAGCCCGCGTACTGCCGGTACAACGCGGCGTTCTCCTCGACGATCTCCAGGGTCAGCCGGGCGAGTTCGTCGTCGACGGCGATCTCCCCGCCGACGGCCCGGGCGACGTCCCAGCCGTGCAGCAGCAGCTCCAGGACCAGCATCCGGGCGATCCCGACCGCCGGTACGGGGGAGCCGCCGAGGTCGATGTCGCCCTCCCAGGCGTCCGGCTCGGCCCAGGCCGCCACCGCCCGTTCCAGTTGGGCCGCGTACGCGGAGCGCCAGTCGGAGTCCGCCGTGAAGTCACGCGCGCTGAGCTCCTCGGGCAGTTCGACGCGCCGGGCACGGTGCTCCAGGCCGTGCGAGGTGTAGAGCACCCAGTGGTTGATCAGCGCGCGCAGGTCGAACTCCGGACAGGGCGTCGGCGCGTCCAACCGCTGCCCGGCCGGGACGGCGGCGGCGACCTCGGCTGCGGCGGAGGCGGCCCGGGTCAGGAAGGGGTGCATCGGGTGAGCGTTCATGGCACCAGCCTGCCCCGGCCGGTGCGGGCGCGTCTTGAAGAAATGCGACGACTAGCCTGGTGGCCATGCACCTGCCCGAGCCCGTGCCCGAGCGCCCCGAGCCCGCGCCCACGTCCGCGGGCCGTGAGTCCGGCCGTGAGCCCGATGCCGGTCTCGGCCGCGGGGTGCTCCACCCGGCCCGGGCCGCCGAGCTGATCAGCGTGCAGCGGCTGGCGCCCGAGCCCGCCGTGGCACGGTTCGTGGAGTGCTACTGGCTGGTGCGCTGGGACCTGTCCGGCCGGCCTCCGTACGAGCAGAAGGTGCTCGCCCACCCGAACGTGCACCTGGTCTTCGAGGCGCCGCGGCCCCGGGTCTACGGGGTGGACCGCGCGCTCTTCGTCCGGCGCCTGGAGGGTGTCGGGCACGCCCTGGGGGCGAAGTTCCGCCCCGGCGCCTTCCGGTCCTTCGCCGGGCACCCGGTGAGCGCCCTCGCGGACCGGTCCGTCCCCGCCGCCACGTACTTCGGCGCCGAGGTGGACCGGCTGAACGCCCGGATCCTCGGTGAGCCGGGCGCCGAGCCCGCCGCCGAACCGGCTGCTGGACGCGCCACCGCCACCGAACCGGTCGCCGACTCGTACGCGGCGCTCGTCGACGAGTTCCTCCGCCCCCGGCTGCCCGCTCCCGACCCGGCGGCCGAGGAGGCCGCCGCCGTCGTCGAGCGGATCACCGCCTCACCCGGCCTGTGCCGGGTGGACGAGCTGGCCCGCGAGCTCGGCGTGACCGTCCGCAGCCTCCAGCGGCTGTTCTCGGAGTACGTCGGCGCCCCACCGAAGTGGGTGCTGCGGCGGGCCCGGCTGCACGAGGCCGCCGAACGGGCCGCGCGGGCGGGCGGGTTGGACCTGGCGGCGCTCGCCGTGGAGCTCGGCTACGCCGACCAGGCCCATCTGACCCGGGACTTCACCGCGGCCGTCGGCGTCCCGCCCGCCCACTACGCGGGTTCGCGCTGAATCAGGCGGCTGCGGCAGCCGCGGCGGCCGCCTCGGCGGCGGCCCGGCCCCGGGCGCTGGCCCGCTTGGCGTAGGTCATCGTGAAGTAGACCAGCCCGCCGATCACCGCGTACGGAAGGATGTTGTTGATCGTCACCACCGTGCCGTGCGAGAGGGTGTAGACGAACACGATCCGCAGCGCGGCCTCCAGGACGAAGGCGATGCCCCACACGACGGTCAGGTTGCGCTGGACCCGCCGGAAGCCCTCGTACTGCCACATCGAGTTCCACCAGGCGATCATCTCGGGCGTGCCGTCGGTGGCGAACTTGCGGCCGAAGTAGAACATGATCGGCTTCGGCGCGGCCAGCGAGACGAGGTAGAGCACGCCCAGCAGGCCCGAGATGAAGGAGTCCTTGGCCAGCAGCATCTTCGGGTCGGTCGGGCCGATCAGCGAGACGACCAGGGTGAGGGCGACGAAGGCCAGCGAGACGACGGCGAACTCGTCGATCCGGCGGTGCCAGGCCAGGTAGATGACGCTGTCGACGACGGGGCCGAGGCCGGACAGCAGGATGGCGGTGGCCTCGCTGTAGCCGTGGTCGTGCAGCTGGTTGTAGATCATGATCGGCGCGACCACGTTGAACGCGATGCTGATCAGCCAGCCGAGTGCGGCGGCCTTCCCCTTCCGAGCAGGGGCGGTCGGAGCTACGGCAGTTGACATGGTGGTGTCCCCCGGGGCGAATTGTTGTGATCGGCGGCCCATTGTGGCGGAATCACCGCTCCGCTGCACAACCTCGGCGAGTCGACATGTCGTCAGTGGACCGACGATGCCCGGCAGTCGGGCTACGCCCCGAGGAAGCGCTGCAACTCGTCCAGCATGAAGTTGGCACCGGTGTACCCGATTCCCTGGAACCACAGCTGGTCGTCCACCGGGAAGGCCCGATGCGCCCTGACCGCCCCCAGCGCCTGCCAACCGGGGCTGGCCAGCGCCGCGTCGGCGCCCGCCCGCGCCGGATCCCCGTACGTCGCGTACAGCAGGAGGTCGCCGTCGGCCTTGGCGATCTGGTCCAGCGGGATCTCGAAGTCCGACTGGTCGACGTTCTGCGCGTCCGGCCGCCCCACCTGGGCGTCGGCGAGCACCGTCCCGGGGAAGCTCTGCCGCCCGTACAGCCGGATGCCGCCGCCCTCGGTGAACCGCACCAGGCTCACCCGGCGTCCCGACAGCCTCGCCGCCGACAGCGCCTGCGCCACCTGCCCGGCGTGCTTCTGGTACGCGCCGACGAAGGCCGCGGCCGCCGCGACCCGGCTCAACGCCTGGGCGTGCAGCTGGAAGTCGGCCTTCCAGGGGGCCCCGGTGGTCTGGGTGAGCACGGTCGGGGCCAGCTCGCTCAGCTGCGCGTACCGGTCGCCGTCGCGGGCCTGGTTGGAGAGGATCAGATCCGGTCGCAGGGCCCGCACGGCGGCGAGGTCGGGGGCGCCGGCCGGGCCGACCATCCGGATGCCCGCCGTGCGGGAGGCGGGCCAGTAGTCCGGGTAGCGGGTGTCGGCGCCCGGGAGCGCCGCGCCGACCGGGGTGATGCCGAGCGTCAGCGCGGAGTCGAGCACATCGGTGTCCAGCACCACCACCCGCTGCGGCTCGCCCGGGACGACCACCGGGCCGGTCGCGGCGTTCACCGTGACGGGCGGGGCCGGGGTCGGGGAGGGCGTTCCGCTCGCCGGGAGGTTGTCGGCCACCGGCGGCGCCGACCGTCCGGAGGAGCACGCCGTGAGCGCGGCCCCGCCGAGGCCGGCGAGGAACGTACGGCGGGCGATCCGGGGCATCGGCGGGTCCTCCGGCGAAGGCGGCACGGCTACGGGCGGGAGCGGGGTCGATTATGTCCGAAATGGGGGCCGGAATTCCGTCAGGCTCCCGCTCACGCCCGCGTCTGAGCCCCTGCACGGCGGCCGTCGGCGACACCTGCGCCTGTGCCGCCTGCGCGCCTGCACCTGCGCCGCCTACGCGTCCGCCGCTTCCGCCGTCGCCGCTTCCGCCGACGCCGCCCACGGCGCGCCCGGGACGACCAGCGGCGTGCCCGTCACCGGATCCGGCACCACCACCGAGTCCAGCCCGAACACCTCCCGCACCAGCCCCGCCGTCACCACCTCCCCGGGCGCGCCCTGCGCCACCACCCGGCCGTCCCGCATCGCCACCAGGTGGTCGGCGTACCGCGCCGCCTGGTTGAGGTCGTGCAGCACGGCGACGACCGTCCGGCCGCGTTCGACGTTCAGCCGGCGGACCAGGTCCAGCACCTCCACCTGGTGGGCGATGTCCAGGTAGGTGGTCGGCTCGTCCAGCAGCAGGATGTCCGTGCCCTGGGCCAGCGCCATCGCGATCCAGGCCCGCTGGCGCTGCCCGCCCGACAGCTCGTCCATGCTGCGCTCGGCCAGCTCCGTGGTGGAGGTGCGCTCCAGCGCCTCCGCGACCGCCGCCTCGTCCTCCGCCGACCACTGCCGCCACCAGCTCTGGTGCGGCTGCCGGCCCCGGGAGACCAGGTCCGCCACCGAGATGCCCTCCGGCGCGGTCGGCGACTGCGGCAGCAGGCCGAGCCGCTGGGCGATCCGCCTGGTCGGGATCCGCGCCAGCTCCTCGCCGTCCAGCAGCACCGCGCCCCGGACGGGCTTCAGCAGCCGGCCGAGGGCCCGCAGCAGCGTCGACTTGCCGCAGGCGTTCGGGCCGACGATCACTGTCACCCGGCCGTCGGGGACGCGGACGTCCAGGCCCTCGACCACCGTGCGCGCCTCGTAGGCCAGGGTGAGGCCCCGGGCCTCCAGGCGGTGGGTCCCAGCGGTCATCAGGCGCCTCCACGGCGGGAACGGGTCAACAGCCACATCAGGTACGGCGCGCCGACCAGGCCGGTCACCACGCCCACCGGCAGCTCGGTCGGCGCGAGCAGCCGCCGGGCCAGCAGGTCGGCGAGGACCACGACCAGTGCGCCGGCCAACGCCGAGCAGAACAGCGGGACCTGCACCGAACGGGCCAGCCGGAGCGCGATCTGCGGGGCCATCAGCGCGACGAAGTCCACCGGCCCGGCGGCCCCCGCGGCGCAGGAGGCCAGCACGATGCCCAGCAGCGCCATGCCCAGCCGGATCCGGCCCAGCCGCAGGCCGAGGCCGACGGCGGTGGCGTCGTCGAAGGAGATCGACCGCTGGGCGCGCGCGGCCCACAGCGCCACCGGCAGGGCGGCCGCCAGCACCCAGGCCAGCCGGCCGGCCTGGTCGTAGCCGGCGCCGTCCAGGCTGCCGGTCATCCAGACCGTCGCGGCCTGCGCCTGGAAGCCGTCGCCCCTGGTGAGGAACACCGAGGTGAGCGAGGACAGGGCGACGCTGATCCCGATGCCGATCAGCACGAAGCGCTGGGCGTGCAGCCCGCGCCGCCACGCCAGCCCGTACACCAGCAGCCCGGCCAGCAGCCCGCCGCCGACCGCCGCGTACGGCGCCCGGTCGGCCGAGCCGACCACCCCGTACGCCGTCAGACCGACGACCGTCGCCGTGGCGCCCCAGGTCACGCCCACCACGTCCGGGCTGGCCAGCGGATTGCGGGCGACGGTCTGGACCAGTGCCCCGGCCAGCCCGAGCGCCGCCCCGGCCAGCAGCCCGACCACCACCCGGGGCAGCCGGAACTCGCCGACCACCAGCTCGTCCGGGCTCGGCCGCCCGAGCAGCACCCTGACCACCTCGCCGGGGGAGACGGCCGACTCGCCCAGGCACAGCGCGGCGACCACCGCCCCGGCCAGCGCGAGCAGCAGCCCGAGGGCGACGGCCGCGGAGCGCCGGTGCAGCAGGAAGGACGCGCGCCCGGCCCGGACCACCGCGTACCCGCGCAGGGGCACCCGGGAGGGCGCCGAGGAGCCGCGCGGCGGCGCCGGCGTCATGCCGCCACCACCTTCCGCCGGCGGACCAGGGCCACCAGCACCGGCACCCCCACCAGGGCCGTCATCACCCCGGCCGGGACCTCCGACGGCGGGAAGAGCACCCGGCCCAGGGTGTCCGCGAGCAGCAGCAGGGCCGGCCCGAGGACGGCGGAGAAGGCGAGCACCCAGCGGTGGTCGGCCCCGGCCACCGCGCGGGCGGCGTGCGGGACGGCGAGGCCGACGAAGGCGATCGGCCCGGCGGCCGCGACCGCGGAGCCGGTCAGGACGGTGGCGCCGACCGCGCCGACCGCGCGGACCAGGCCGGTCCTGGCGCCCAGGCCCCTCGCGGTGTCCTCGCCGAGCGCCAGCGCGTCCAGGCCGCGGGCCACCGCCACCACCAGCACGGCGCCGACCGCCAGGAACGGCAGCAGCTGCCAGGCGACGTCCGCCGTCCGCCCGGAGAGCGAGCCGACGTGCCAGAAGCGGAACTGCTCCGTGGTGGCCGCGTCCGTGGTCAGCACCAGGGTGTCGAGCGAGGCGATGAAGGCGGACACCGCCGAGCCGGCCAGCGCCAGCCCGACCGGCGTCACCCCGCCCCGGCCGCGCCCGGCCAGGCCGTGGACCAGCACGGTGGCGGCCACCGCCCCCGCGAAGCCGAACCACACGTACCCGGTGAGCGAGGAGACCCCGAAGGCGGAGATCGCGACCACCACGCCCGCCGCCGCGCCCTGGGAGACGCCGAGGATGCCCGGGTCGGCGATCGGGTTGCGGGTCAGGCCCTGCGTCACGGCCCCGGCCAGGCCGAGCGCCGCGCCGACCGCCAGCCCGACGACCGTCCGCGGCAGCCGCAGCTGCCGGACGACCACGGCGTCGGCGCCGTCACCGCCGTGCAGCAGCGCGTCCAGGGTCCGCGGCAACGGGACGGTGCGGCTGCCGACCGCCAGGCTCAGCAGCACCGCGACGGCCAGCACGGCCAGTGCGGCGGCGAGCCACAGCATGCGGCGCCGGGGCGCGCGCCGCCCCTGCGGTGGTGCGGTGGTGCCGGTCATGAGCCCTCCCCGCGGACAGCTCGGGCCAACCTAGGTCCGCGTCGGAGCGCGGGCAAATCACCTCGTCACCGCCGGTGCGCCTTGGGTAGCCTGACGGCATGCCCGCGACCTGCACCACCCCGCTCACCGTCGGCTTCGACCTCGACATGACGCTGCTGGACACCCGTCCGGGCATCCACGCGACCTACCGGGCGCTCTCCGCCGAGACCGGCACCTACATCGACGCCGACCTGGCCGTGACCCGGCTCGGCCCGCCGCTGCTCGACGAGCTGCGCAACTGGTTCCCGGCCGAACACCTGGACGAGATCGCCCGCCGCTACCGCACGCTCTACCGCGACCACGCCTTCGCCCCCACCACGGCGCTGCCCGGCGCGCACGCCGCCCTCGCGGCCGTCCGCACCCACGGCGGCCGGGTCGCGGTGATCACCGGCAAGTACGAGCCGAACGCCCTGCTCCACCTGGAGCACGCCGGGCTGGAGGCGGACACCGTGATCGGCGACCTCTGGGCGGAGACCAAGGGCGAGGCACTGCGCGAGCAGGGCGCGAGCATCTACGTCGGCGACCACCTCGGCGACGTCCTGGGCGCCCGCCACGCGCGGGCCGTCGCGGTCGGCGTGGCCACCGGCCCGTACGGCGCCGACGAGCTGCGGGCCGCCGGGGCGGACGTGGTGCTCACGGACCTCACCGGCTTCCCGGAGTGGCTCGACGGGCACCTCGCGGCGAACGGGTCCGCTACGGCCCGACCCGGCGGCGCTGCGCCCGGGCGTTGACGAACAGGCCGGTCAGCGCGGCCAGGAAGCCGGCCGGCATCAGCATGCTCAGCCAGTACATGGCCGTCGGCAGCGGCGTCAGGTGCAGGAACAGCGGGACGAAGGTGATCAGGGTGGCGAGCGCGCCGAGGGCGAAGACGACCGTCCCGGCCCTGACGTACACGTCGCCGGGGTCGGTGCTCTGGCTGCTCACGTCTGCTCACTCCTCCGGGACGGCACTGGACGCACCCAGTCTGGCAGAGCGGCCGCCGGAGCCGCCCACCGGAGCGGGACGGTCACGTTGCGCAGTTTCCCGGCAGCGATGCGTTTTGATCCCTGCTGGGCGGGGGTATGCACGGGGTGCCGAGGGGCGCTACAGGTGCGTCCCGTGTCCTCAGACCCGGGGGTGTGAGCCGATGGACCGCGCAGAGCGCCGCCCCGGCCGTGCCAGTACCGGGTCGCCCGCGACCGTGAGATCCCCGCGCCCCCGATGCCCCGGGCGGGGCCTGGAGCGCCGATCCCTCGCGGAACGCGGATGAGGCAGTGACGGACGGTTAGTCTGCTCCTGACACCGTGCTGACCATGAGCGCCCGCGGGCGCCGAGCCGAGGTCGGCCGTCCTTCTTCCCACACCACCCAGCGATCCCCGGCCAGGGCCGGGATCCCTCACACCCATTCGAGGACTGTTCGAGATGCCCACCGGCCAGGTCAAGTGGTTCAACGAGACGAAGGGCTTCGGCTTCCTGTCGCGCGACGACGGTGGCGACGTCTTCGTCCACACCAAGGCGCTGCCCGCCGGTGTCACCGTGCTGAAGCCGGGCCAGCGGGTCGAGTTCGGCGTGGTCGCCGGCCACCGCGGGGACCAGGCGATGGCCGTGCAGCTGCTGGACGCGCTGCCCTCGGTGGCAGCGGCCCAGCGCCGGAGCGCCGACGACATGGCGCCGATCGTCCAGGACCTGATCACCACGCTGGACGCGGTGCTGCCCGGCCTCCAGCGGGGCCGCTACCCGGCCAAGCCCACCGGCCAGAAGCTGGCCGGCCTGCTGCGCGCGGTGGCCGACCAGTTCGACGTCTGAGGGTCCCCGGGGCCACCGTCCGGCCCGGGAACCGGCCGGGACTACCCGAACGCGAGCGCACCCGGGTCGAGCGGGGGCACCAGCCCCTCCGCGGCGGCCCGGGTGAGCAGCGCGCGGACGGCCTCGTAGCCCTCCTCGCCGAGGTCGGCGGTGAACTCGTTCACGTACAGCCCGATGTGCTGGTCGGCGACCGCCGGGTCCATCTCCTGGGCGTGCGCCAGCACGTAGGCGCGGCTGGCCGCCGGATCGGCCCAGGCCTGCCGGACGGAGGTGCGGATCGTCTCCGCGAGTCCGCGCAGCCGCTCCGGACCCAGCGAGCGCCGGGCGACGATCGCGCCGAGCGGGATCGGCAGGCCGGTCTCCCGCTCCCAGGCCTCGCCCATGTCGGCCAGGCTGTGCAGGCCGTACCGGTGGTAGGTGAAGCGGGCCTCGTGGATCACCAGGCCGGCGTCCACCCGGCCGTCCCGGACGGCGGGCATGATCTCGTGGAACGGCAGGACGACGATCTCACCGAAACCGCCCGGCACCGCCCCGGCCGCCCAGAGCCGGAACAGCAGGTAGGCGGTGGAGCGCTCGGACGGCACCGCCACCGTCCGCCCGGCGAGCTCCGCGGGCGAGTCCACACCCGGCCTGGTGAGCACCAGCGGGCCGCAGCCGCGTCCGAGCGCGCCGCCGCAGGGCAGCAGGGCGTACTCGTCCAGGACCCACGGCAGCGCGCCGTAGCTGATCTTCAGCACGTCCAGCTCGCCGCGCTCGGCCAGGCCGTTGGTGACGTCGATGTCGGCGAAGGTCACCTCCGGGGCGTCCGCCCCGGGCACCCGGCCGTGCGCCCAGGCGTGGAAGACGAAGGTGTCGTTCGGGCAGGGCGAGTACGCGATGCTCAGCCGTTCAGCCACGGCCGGCCTCCTCGATCAGTTCGGGGACGGGCAGTGCGGCGAAGGCCCGCTCCAGCGCGGCCAGCGCCTCGCCGATCCGCCAGGCGGTGCGGTCGCGCGGGCCCACCGGGTTGGACACCGTCCGCAGTTCGAAGACCGGGACGCCGTACCGGGCGGCGGCCTCGGCCACGCCGAAGCCCTCCATCGCCTCGGCGGCGGCGCCCGGGTGGCGGGCGGCCAGTTCGGCGGCCCGTCGGGCGCTGCCGGTCACGGTGGAGACGGTCAGCACCGGGCCGGTCACGACCTCGCCGGCGGCCGCGCCCAGGGCCTTGGCGGCCAGCGCGACGGCGCCGGGGGCGGGGGTGTGCCGCACGGTGCCGAAGCCCAGCTCGGTGACGTCGGCGAAGCCCTCGGGGGTCTCGGCACCGAGGTCCGCGGCCACGATCGCGTCGGCCACCACGGTGGCGCCGACCGGGGCGTGCGGGGCGAAGCCCCCGGCGATGCCGGCCGAGGCGACCAGCCCGTACCGGCCGGCGGCCAGCGCGGCGGAGGCGGCAGCGGCGGCGGCGGCCGGACCGACCCCGGCGGCCAGCACGTCCACCGGCGCGCCGTCGGCGCGGTGCAGCACGCCCCCCGGCAGCGGCAGGGCGGCGGATCCGCCGGGCAGGCCGCGCAGGACGGCCTCGGCCTCGGCGGGCACCGCGACGACGACGAGCAGCCGGGCCCGGTCGGGGCCCGACTGCTCGGGGTGCGCGTCCAGGACGTGCGCGGTCATCGCAGGACCGTCAGCTGTCCTGGGTGTTCAGCTGGAAGTACCAGACGGCGATCGGGTTGTCCGAGTTCTTGTCGCCCTCGACCACGGTGACCACGGTCTTGCCGCTGGCGTTCAGCACCTTGGCGGCCTGCTGGGAACCGGAGAAGGTCGGGCCCTTGGCGTACGAGAAGAGGCTGTAGCGGCCGCCCTGGGTGGTCGAGCCGCCGTTGGTGAAGGCCCACCAGCCGGCGTCGGCCACGTTCGGGCTGACGCCGACGCCGACCTGGTCGCTCGGGGTCACGTCGGACGACGGGAGGGTGCCGGCCTTGAGCGCGTTGGTGGCCGTGTCCTGGCACTGCTGCTGCTGCTCCTCGCTGAGCGGGCTGCCGCCGTTCCAGCAGAGCGGGTCGATGGTCATCGAGGAGTTGCCGACGGTCAGGGTGGCACGGTGGGTGTTGTGCTCGGTCTGGTTGGCGGCGATCGCGACGGAGGTGCCCACCGTGGCGGCGCCGACCACGACGACGGCGCCGATGGCGGCGATGGCACGGGCATTGAGGCTCATGCGTCAGAATCTACCGGGCCCGGCCGATCACGCTACGCGGGGGTCGGCGACCGCGTGTTGCCGTACCGGCCCGCACCGCCCCCGCACCGGCCCGCACCGACCCGGTCGGAGCCAGGCCGGGCCCCGGCCAGGCCCGGTCAGGCCACCCGGGGAGCCGTCGGGTGCCGGCGCAGGCCCAGCCGCAGCAGCGAGTGGACCGTCCACAGCAGCATCAGGCCGACCACCGCCGCCGCGATCGACAGGCCCAGCACCCCGTTCAGCGGCAGCACGATGCCCACCCCGCCGCCCGCCACCCAGGACAGCTGCATCAGCGTCTCCGAGCGGGCGAAGGCCGAGGTCCGCACCGCCTCCGGGACGTCCCGCTGGATCAGCGCGTCCAGCGCCAGCTTGCCCAGCGAGGCCGCCATCCCCGACAGCCCCGCGACCAGGATGACCGTCACCACGCCGTACCAGAGCGCGGCCGCCGCCGTCACGCAGGCCGCCACCAGCAGCATCGCGGTGACCGTCGCCTCCGGGCCGCGGGTGCGCAGCCAGGAGCCCAGCACCGAGCCCAGCGCGTTGCCCGTCCCGGCCGCCGCCGCCACCAGACCCAGCGCCAGCGTCGGCTGCAGCCCGCCGATCGGATCGGTGCGCAGCAGGAAGGCCAGGAAGAACACCAGGAAGCCGACCAGCCAGCGCATCGCCGCCATCGCCCGCAGCGCCAGCACCACCGAGGGGCCGACGGTGCGCAGCGAGGCCTTCACCTTCGGCGCCTTGTGGTGGATCAGGTGCGAGCCCTCACCGTGCACCTCGGCGTGCAGGACGGCCCGCTGCTCCCCCTTCGCCGAGTCGACCTCGTGCGGCAGGTGGAACGCCATCAGGGTGCCGATCACGAACACCAGGAAGGCGCCGCGCAGCGGCCAGCCCGGCCCGAGCAGGTGCAGCAGCCCGCCCACCCCGGCCGCCACGCCGGTGGCCAGCAGCCCGGCCAGGGTCACCCGTGAGTTCGCCTTCACCAGCGACAGCCGGCGCGGCAGCAGCCGGGGCACCACGACGCTGCGCACCACCCCGTACGCCTTGGAGGCCACCAGCACGCCCAGCGCCTCCGGGTAGAGCGCGATGCCGCCGCCGGAGATCACCCCGGCCATCGTCCAGGCCAGCACCGCCCGGGCGAGCATCGACATCGCCATGGCCGCCCGGCGGCCGTGCGGGATGCGGTCCAGCAGCGGGCCGATCACGGGCGCGAGCAGGGCGAACGGCGCCATGGTGATCAGCAGGTAGAGGGCGACCCGGCCGCGCGCCTGGCCGGTGGGGACCGAGAAGAAGATGGTGGAGGCCAGCGCGATGGTGATCAGCATGTCGCCGAAGGAGTTCAGCGCGTGCAGCTCGATCAGCTTGGCGAGGCCGGACTCGCCGGCGCCCTCGGCGGAGGTGGCCCGGCGGATCCGGCGGCCGGCGTAGCGCACCAGCTTGCCGGTGCGCAGACCGGCGGCCGAGGCGGTGCGGACCAGGAAGGAGCGGCGGGGCTCGGGGGTCTCGTCGCCGTCCTGCTCCGGCTCCTCGCCGGGGGGAGCGGCCGCGGCCTCGGCCGGCGGACCGGCCGCGAAGCCGGCCCGGTCCGCGTCGAGGTCGAGGGGGTGGGGCCGAGGGGTGCCGTCGGCCGCCGGGACGACCCGCTTGACCAGGCTGACCCGGGCGGTGGGCGCCCCGGCATCGGCCCCCGGCCGCGGTTCGCCCGCGGCGGGGGCGGGAGTCTGCTGTCGCGGCACGGCGTCCGCCTCGTCGGGGCCGCCGGCCTGCGAGGAGCGCAGTGCGTGCTGCGACGGGTCGTCGTCCGCCACAAGCCCATCCTGCCCCAGATTCGCCGAGGCAACGCCGTAATACGCCCCCGCTCGGCGCGGCCGCGGAGGGCTCGGCTCCGCCCCGGACTGTGCCGGGGCGCCGACCGGCGGGTAGCCTGCGCAGGGTCCGCCCGTCGGGCGCCGAGCGCCGGCAGACCGGTCGAGCGGCGCGGCCGGTACCCGGGGCGGCCCCGAGTCGCGCAGAATGGACGAGGGACTACCGAGCCGCGACGAAACAGGCAACACGCCGTGGGCGACAGAAGAACTGGGAGAGAATCGACGCCGTGAGTGCTGCGATGCGAAGCCGTACCCCCGACCGGCTCTGTGCCGAGGCCGTCGAACTCGCCCGCCAGGCCGCCGAGGAGGCCGTGGGACCGGAGGCGGTCGGTCCTCACCTGGGCGTGCAGGCGGACGCCGACCGCGTCGTCACCCACAACTTCGAGTGCCTGGACGCGGCGTACCGCGGCTGGCACTGGGCCGTCACCGTGGCCCGCGCGCCCCGCGCCAAGAACGTCACCCTCGACGAGGTCGTGCTGCTGCCCGGCCCCGACGCCGTGCTCGCCCCGGAGTGGGTGCCGTGGAGCGAGCGGCTGCGCCCCGGGGACATGGGCCCCGGGGACCTGCTGCCGACCGGCGCCGACGACCTGCGGCTGGAGCCCGGCTGGACCGGCGAGGACGAGCCCGCGCCGAACTCCGTGGTCGCGCTCGCGGCCGAGGAGGACGTCGTCGTCACCGACCCGCACGTCCAGCCCGCCCCGGCCCGCGCGCGGATCAACGCCGTCGCCGAGGAGCTCGGCCTGGGCCGCAGCCGGGTGCTCTCCCGGCTCGGCCTGCACCTGGCCGCCGAGCGCTGGGAGAAGGCCCACGGCCCGCAGACCCCGATGGCGCAGGCGGCCCCCGCCGCGTGCGGCAGCTGCGGCTTCCTGGTGCCGATCGGCGGTTCGCTCGGACAGGCCTTCGGCGTGTGCGGCAACGAGTTCGGCCCGGCCGACGGGCAGATCGTCTCCTTCGCGTACGGCTGCGGCGGGCACTCCGAGGCGGCCGTCATCCCGGCCCCGCCGGCGCCGTCCGAGCTGATCCTGGACGAGCTGGTGGTCGAGCCGCTGCAGCTGCACCCGGACCGCGCCTCCGGCTCGGTCGAGCCGGACGCCCCGGCCGAGGAGCTCGGCCACTCCTGACCCAGGGTCCGCACCCGCACCCCGCACGGCCCGTCCCACTGAACCGGTGGGGCGGGTCGCGCCGTACGCGGAGGTGGGGGGCGCTGCTGCCGCGGCGTCCGCTCCCCGCCGCCGCCCGTGGGACCCCCGCCCGCGGGCGGGCGCGGGGCGCGGCGGGCCGTCATCCGGCCGTCCGGGGCCTGAGGCCTGTCCCCGGCCTTCGCGGGGCCCGTTGCGGCCGCCGTGGGACCGCCGTGGAGCCGCTGCCGGGCCGTCGGGCCGGGCCGTGGTCGGGAGCAGTCAGTGGGGCAGGGAAGAATGCCCCTACGACGTACAGGGTGGCGGAAGGCGGCAGGTCCAGTGGAACCTCGGATCATCGGCAGCGGCACGGACGAGCACCTCGCGGACCCGTTCGGGAGCGCCGCGCTGCGCCGGCGGGTCCTGGACGCCTGGGCCGCCTCGCCGGCCCGCTTCCGGGAGGACGCCAACGCCGAGGAGGAGCTGGCGCTCGGCGGCTACCGCGACCGCCTGGTCGTCGAGTTGGCGCAGAACGCGGCCGACGCGGCGGTGCGCGCCGGGCACGGCCCCGGGCGGCTGCGGCTGACCCTCGCCGACGGCGTGCTGGCCGCCGCCAACACCGGCGCGCCGCTGGACGCGGCCGCCGTCGAGTCGCTGTCCACCCTGCGGGCCTCCTCCAAGCGCGGCGAGACGCCCGCCGTCGGCCGGTTCGGCGTCGGCTTCGCCGCCGTCCTCGCCGTCACCGACGAGCCCGCCGTGCTGGGTGCCGCGGGCGGGGTGCGCTGGTCGCTCGGCGAGGCCAGGGCCCTGGCCGAGGCGCAGCCCGCGCTCGCCGACGAGCTGCGCGCCCGGGACGGCCACGTGCCGCTGCTGCGGCTGCCGTTCGCGGCCGAGGGGCCCGCCCCCGAGGGCTACGACACCGTGGTGGTGCTGCCGCTGCGGGACGCCCCCGCCGAGGACCTGACCCGTCGGCTGCTGGCCGGGATCGACGACGCGCTGCTGCTCACCCTGCCCGGCCTCGCCGAGATCGTGGTGGAGACCCCGGACGGCACCCGCACGCTCACCCGCAGCGCCGCCGAGCCGCGCCCGGACGGCGTCACCGAGGTGACCGTCACGGACGACGCGGGCGGGCGGCTGCGCCAGACCGTCTGGCAGACCGCCGGCGCCTCCGGCCGGCTGGACCCGGAGCTGCTCGCCGACCGGCCGACCGAGGAGCGCGCCCGCCCGTACTGGACGGTGACCTGGGCCGTTCCCGTCGACGAGGACGGCACCCCGCAGCGGCCCGCCGTCGAGCCGGTGCTGCACGCGCCCACCCCCAGCGACGAGCCGATCGGCCTGCCGGCGCTGCTGATCGCCTCCTACCCGCTGGACTCCACCCGTCGGCACATCGCGCCCGGCCCGCTCGCCGACTTCCTCACCGAGCGCGCCGCCGACAGCTACGCCGACCTGCTCCGCGCCCGCGGCGCCGACCTCGGCTCGCTCGGCCTGGTGCCGGGCCCGCTCGGACAGGGGCCGCTGGACAACGCGCTGCGCGCCGCCGTGCTCTCCCGGCTGCCCGGCACGCCGTTCCTGCCCCACCCCGGCGGCGTCGAGGAGGGCACGCCGGCGCTGCGGCCCCGGGACGCGACGCTGCTGGAGGGCGCGGACGGCTCGGTGGTCGAGGCGCTGGCGCCGATCTTCCCCGGGCTGCTGCCGGCCGGGCTGGAACGCCGCACCGAGCTGCGGGTGCTGAACGTGCGCCGGGTGCCGCTGGCCGAGGTGGTCGACCAGCTCGGCGGCCTGGACCGCGACCCCGCCTGGTGGCGCAACCTGTACGCGGCGCTCGGCGCGGCCGACCCGGAGGCGCTCGGCGCGCTGCCCGTGCCGCTCGCCGACGGGCGGACCGTCACCGGGCCGCGGCGGGTGCTGCTGCCCTCCGAGGATGCCGACTGGGCGGCCTTCCCCGGCTACCCCGAGACGCTGGCCGGGGCGCTCGCCACGCTGGACCTGCGGCTGGCCCACCCGGAGGCCGCCCACCCGCTGCTGGCCAAGCTCGGCGCCGGCACCGCCACCCCGGCCGGGGTGCTGGACACCCCCGAGGTGCGGGCGGCCGTCGCCCGCTCCTACGAACTGGCCGAGGACGACCTGGACGCCGCGCTGGAACTGGCCGACGCCGTCCTGGCCCTGGTCAAGGCCGCCGCCCCGGCACCCGGCGAGCACCCCTGGCTGGCCCGGCTGGCGCTGCTGGACGACGAGGGCGAGCCCGCCCGTGCCGGCGAACTCGTACTGCCCGGAAGCCCGTTCGCCGCCCTCGCACGCGAGGAGGACGCCGGCTGGGTGGACGACGAACTGCTGGAACGCTGGGGCCCCGAGGTGCTCGCCGCCGTCGGCACCCTGGCCGACTTCGTGCTGGTGCGCGCCGAGGACGTGGTGCTCGACCCGGACGACCTGGAGCGGCTCGACCCGACCGCACCCGCCGACCGGGCCGCCGGCGGCCACCCCACCGGCCTGCTGGACGAGGCGCCGGACGGGCTCGCCGACTGGGCCGAGGACGTCCTGGAGGCGCTGCACGCGGACGAGGCGGTCGGCGTGCCGCCGGTGGCCGCCGAACTGCTGGCCGTGCGCGACCTCGACCTGGTCGACGACGACGCCTGGCCCGAGGCACTGGCCGCGCTGGCCCGCCCGCCGTACCGGGACGCCGTGGTCACCCCCGTGCGCACCCTGCTGCCGGACGGCTCCTACGCCGACCTGCCGCCGTACACCGCCTGGTGGCTGCGCGACCACCCGGTGCTGGACGGCCGCGAGCCCGCCGGGCTGCGCGCCGCCGGGGCCGACCCGCTGCTGCGCGGCCTCTACGACGAGGCGCGCACCACCCTGGACGAGCAGTTCCTGCACGCCCTCGGGGTGCGCACCACGCTGGCCGCCCTGCTCGCCGAGCCGCACGGCCCGGACGAGGTGCTGGACCGGCTCACCGACCCGGCGGCAGCGGTCGGGCACCGCCAACTGCACGGCATCCACAGCGCCTTGGCCAGGGTCGACCGGGAGCGGATCGAGCCGCTGGACGTCGTGCGGGCGCTGCCGCCGCTGGACCCGGACACCGGGCGCCGCCCGGACCACACGGTGGTGGTGGACGCGACCGAGGCGGTCGTCGCCGACGCCCCCGACCTGGTCCAGCTCCTGCACCCGTACCCGCTGCTGCCGGTGGCCCCGGCGCTCGCCGCGGACCTCGCCGAGCGGCTGCACGTGTCGCTGGCCAGCGAGGTGGCCGGCGGCCGGGTGCTCTCCGAGGGCGTGCTGCACCGGGTGCCGGCCGTGGTGCGGGAGCTGCTGCCCGGCTGCCCCGTCGTCTACGAGGAGCACGAGGAGCTGCTGGTCGTCGGCCCCGACGGCGCCGAGGCCGCGGTGGACTGGCGCTGGGACCACGAGGCGGACGCGCCGGAGCCGCCGTACGACCCGGAGCAGGCCGAAGCCGCCGACGAGGACGACGAGTTCGACGTCCCGCCGGTGCCCGGGCTGCTGCACGCCGCCACCCCGGAGGGCCTCGCGGCCGGGCTCGCCTGGTCGGTCGGGCAGTGGCACCGGCGCTTCGAGGTGCTGGCCGCGCTCAGCGAGCCGGACCGGGCGTACGAGCTGTCGGCGGCGCGGGACTTCGAGGGCTGAGCGGCGGGCCGGGGCTGGGCGGGCCTGGGCTCCGCCGGTCCCGTCCGTTCCGCCGGTTCCGCCGACCTGGCGGGCTCGGCGGGCTCAGCCGTTCCGCGGTTTGAGCCGCAGGTAGACGGTGGTGGTGACGGTCAGCCAGACCGCGCCGAGCGTCACCATCGCCGCGGCCCGCAGTGCGGGCGTGAGCCGGTCCGTCAGACCGACGCCGACCATCGCCAGCGCCGTCAGCCCGACCGCCAGCAGTCCGCCGAGGAAGGCGGTGAACGCCTCCAACTCCCCACCCCTGCGCGCCATCCGGCACCCCCTTCCGGGTGCCATGCTAGAGCGGGCGGCCTGGAACCGGGCTCATACGACCCGGTTCCTTCGACCCCGCTCGGCTGACCCGGGTCGTCCGAGCGGGCTCACTCCGCGCCGCGGCGCTTCATCCACGCCCAGGCGACCTCCAGCACCGCGCCGCAGATCAGCGCGATGCCCACGCCCGTCCACGGGTCGCGGTCGCCGACCAGGGAGAGCTGGAAGAAGTCGGACAGCGGCGGGACCACCAGGACCAGCGTGAACGCGCCGCCCATCGCGCCGATCAGCAGCAGCCGCCACCAGTTGTACGGCCGGGCGACGATGGCGAGCACCCAGATGGCGATCAGGAACAGCGTCAGGGTGGCCACGCTGGTGTCGGCCTTGAGGTCCGTCGTGTGGTTGGCGCGGGCCAGCGCGTAGGCGACGAAGGTGCCGGTGCCGGCGATGACGCCGCCGGGAACGGCGAGGCGCAGCACCCGCTTCACGAAGCCGGTGCGGGCCCGCTCGTTGTTGGGGGCCAGGGCCAGGAAGAAGGCCGGCACACCGATGGTGAGGGTGGACAGCACGGTGGAGTGCCGGGGCAGGAACGGGTACGGCGAATGGGTGAAGATCACCAGCAGCGCCAGCAGCACCGAGTAGACCGTCTTCACCAGGAACAGGCCGGCCACCCGCTCGATGTTGCCGATCACCCGGCGGCCCTCGGCGACCACCGAGGGCATGGTGGCGAAGGAGTCGTTCAGCAGCACGATCTGGGCGACCGCCTTGGTGGCGTCCGAGCCGGTGCCCATCGCCACGCCGATGTCGGCGTCCTTGAGCGCGAGCACGTCGTTGACGCCGTCGCCGGTCATCGCCACGGTGTGGCCCCGGGACTGCAGCGCCCCGACCAGCCGGCGCTTCTGCTGCGGGGTGACCCGGCCGAAGACGCTGGTCCGCTCGGCCGTGTCGGCGAGCTGCTCCGGGTCCTGCGGCAGGGTGCGGGCGTCCAGCGGGTGGTCCGCACCGGGCAGGCCGAGGTGGCCGGCCACCGCGCCCACCGAGACCGCCGCGTCACCGGAGATCACCTTGGCCCGGACGTCCTGCCCCGCGAAGTAGCGCAGGGTGTCGGCGGCGTCCGCCCGCAGCCGCTGCTGGAGCACCACCAGGGCGAGCGGACTGAGGCCGGCGGCGGGATCGGGGGAGTCCAGCGGATCGGGCGTGCGGCCGAGCAGCAGCACCCGCAGGCCCCGGGCGCCCAGCTCGTCCACCTCGGCGAGCGCCGGGTGCCCGGCGGGCAGCAGGACGTCGGGGGCGCCGAGCAGCCAGCTGGCCTCGCCGCCCTGCGGCTCCAGCAGCTGCACGCCGCTCCACTTGCGGGCGGAGGAGAAGGGCATCGCCTCGATCACCCGCCAGCCGTCGCCGCCCGGCCCCGGGCCGTCGCCCCGCCCGTACGCGTCGATCACGGCCTGCATGGAGGGGTTGGGCCGGGCGTCGGCGCCGGCCATCACGCCGAGCGCGTGCTTGACGGTGGCCTCGTCGACCGCGGCCGGCCCGCCGTCGGAGATCACCCGCAGGTCGATCACGTCCATGCCGCCCTCGGTGAGGGTGCCGGTTTTGTCCAGGCAGACGGTGTCCACCCGGGCCAGGCCCTCGATCGCCGGGAGCTCCTGGACCAGGCACTGCTTGCGGCCGAGCCGGATCACGCCGATCGCGAAGGCCACCGAGGTCAGCAGCACCAGGCCCTCGGGGACCATCGGCACGATGCCGGCCACCATCCGGCGGACGGCCTCGCGCCAGTCCCGCCCCTCGACGGCGAGCTGGCTGATGATCAGGCCGAGCGCGGTGGGGATCAGCAGGTAGGTGATGAACCGCAGGATGCTGTCGATGCCGGTGCGCAGCTCCGACTTCACCAGGGTGAACTTGCTCGCCTCCTCGGCCAGCTGGGCCGCGTAGGCCTGCCGGCCGACCTTGGTCGCGGTGAAGGCGCCCGCGCCGGCCACCACGAAGCTGCCGGACATCACCTGGTCGCCGGGCTGCTTGAGGACGGGGTCGGGCTCGCCGGTGAGCAGCGACTCGTCGACCTCCAGGCCGTCCGCCTCGGTGACCTCGCCGTCCACGATGACCTTGTCGCCGGTGCCGAGCAGCACCGTGTCGTCGAGGACGATGTCGGAGACGGCGATCTGCTGGACGGTGCCGTCCCGGCGGACCTGCGGACGGGCCTCGCCGATCAGGGCCAGGCTGTCCAGGGTCTTCTTGGCGCGCAGTTCCTGGAAGATGCCGATCGCCGTGTTCGCCACGATGACCAGGCCGAACAGGCCGTCCTGGAGGGGGCCGACGATCAGGATGATCCCGAACATGACGCCGATGATCGCGTTGAACCGGGTGAAGACGTTGGCCCGGACGATCTCCTTGGCGGACCGGCTGGAACGCACCGGGACGTCGTTGACGCGGCCGCTCGCGACCCGCTCGGCGACCTCGGCGGCGGTCAGTCCGCCACGCCGCCCGGGCAGCAACCCGAGGGGGTGCGCACCGTCCCGGCGCTCTCCGTCGGCCGGCTGCTCTTCCGCGGGCTGGGCAGGCTGGGTCATGGCACCGACTCTACGGGTGCCCTTTGTCCGATGCGTGCTACTAAAGGACCATTCAGTCCGACCGGGTGGCCGGGCCCGTACCGCTGCCGGAGCCGCCGCCGGAGCCGATGCCGCCGCCCGAGCCGCCGGAGCTGGTGCCGCCGCCCGAGCCGTCGCCGTCCGCCTCGCGCTGCGCGGCCTCGGCGGCGCGGCTGCGGGCGATCGCGTCCCGGCGGGCCCGGCAGTACCAGAGGCCGATCAGGCCGAGCAGGCCGCCGGAGAGGCAGATCCACGGCCAGGTGCCGTGCCCGTGGTCGGAGAGCGTGCCCTGGAAGGGCAGCAGCACGAGGAAGGCGACGAACCACAGGACCGTGCCCCCGCCGACGATGGCGACGTCGTTGGCCTCCAGCGGAGGGGGCGAGGGGTGCAGTGGCGTCTTGGGCATGGGGCCTAGCGTACGGTGCGCCGCGGGCCGTGCGGGGGCCCCGGCGGCACGGCCCCGCCGACCTGGGGTTCTACGCGCGAAGATAGCGCGGGTGCGATCCGGAAACCATACTTTGGTCTACGCCCGGCCACCGTCGCCCCGGGCGGTCTCCCCCCTCTCCTCAGCTCCCCCACAGAGGACTCCCCGCCATGCCAGTGGTCCAGCCGACCACCGAGTCGCCCGAACCCGACGCCGCACCCCAGCCCCCCACGGGTGCCCTCGACCGCTACTTCCGGATCACCGAGCGCGGCTCCAGCCTGCCCCGCGAGATCCGCGGCGGCGTCGCCACCTTCTTCACCATGGCGTACATCCTGGTGCTGAACCCGATCATCCTGGCCAGCGCCACGGACATGACCGGGGCCCACCTCGACAGCGCCCAGCTGGTCACCGCCACCGCCCTCACCGCGGGCCTCACCACCCTGCTGATGGGCGTGATCGGCAACGTCCCGATCGGGCTCGCCGCCGGCCTCGGCGTCAACACCATCGTGGCGCTGCAGCTCGCGCCGAAGATGACCTGGCCGGACGCCATGGGCATGGTGGTGCTGGCCGGCTTCGCGATCATGCTGCTGGTCGCCACCGGCCTGCGCGAGCGGGTCATGAACGCCGTCCCGCTCGGGCTGCGCAAGGCCATCGCGATCGGCATCGGCCTGTTCATCGCCCTGGTCGGCCTGGTCGACTCCGGCTTCGTCAGCCGCATCCCGGACGCCGCCCACACCACCGTCCCGCTGCAGCTCGGCGGCAACGGCCACCTGCTCGGCTGGCCGGTGCTGGTCTTCGTCTTCGGCCTGGTGCTCACTCTCGTCCTGGTGATCCGCAAGGTGCCCGGCGCCATCCTGATCAGCATCGCGGCCTCCACCGTGCTCGCCCTGGTCATCGACCAGGCGGCCGACATCCCGGCGCTCAAGTGGGGCCTCACCGTCCCGACCTGGCCGGGCAACCCGGTCGCCGCTCCCGACTTCGGGCTGGTCGGCAAGGTCAGCCTGTTCGGCGGCTTCTCCAAGGTCGGCGTGCTGACCGGCGTGCTGTTCGTCTTCACCGTCCTGATGTCCTGCTTCTTCGACGCGATGGGCACCATCCTCGGCGTCGCCGACGAGGCCCGCCTGCTCGACGCGAAGGGCGACCTGCCGGGCATCAACAAGGTCCTGATGGTCGACGGCATCGCCACCGCGGCCGGCGGCGCCACCTCCGCCTCCGCCAACACCTGCTTCGTCGAGTCCACCGCGGGCGTCGGCGAGGGCGCCCGGACCGGCTTCGCCTCGATCGTCACCGGCCTGCTCTTCATGGTGGCGCTCTTCCTCACCCCGCTGGCCACCATGGTCCCCGCCCAGGCCGCCACCCCGGCGCTGGTCACGGTGGGCTTCCTGATCCTCGCGAACTCCGTCAAGGAGATCGACTGGGCCGACTACACCATCGCGATCCCGGCCTTCCTGACCATCGTGATGATGCCGTTCACCTACTCGATCACCAACGGCATCGGCTTCGGCTTCATCGCCTTCTGCATCCTGCGCCTGGCCGCCGGCCGGGCCCGCAGCGTCCCGGCCCCGCTGTACGCGGTGGCGGCGGTGTTCGCCTTCTACTACCTGATGCCGGCCCTCGGCCTGCTCTGACGCCCCACGCGGCCCCCGCCCCACAGGCCGGCTGCCCGGCTGAACGCTGCCCCGCCCTCC
>NZ_JBEPAK010000083.1:0-26752 GCF_040298565.1 Kitasatospora sp. NPDC001539
GTCAGGCCGACGAAGGAGCAACCCCCGCGAGCGCGGGGCCGACTCGGCGCCCTTGGGCAGGCGGGCGCAGATGTCGGAGCAACCCCCGCGAGCGCGGGGCCGACCTCTCCGAGCCAGGACGGTCCAGCCGGGCTCTGGAGCAACCCCCGCGAGCGCGGGGCCGACACAGAAGGGCACGCGGGGTGAGGAGCGATGCAGGAGCAACCCCCGCGAGCGCGGGGCCGACAGGTCCCGGTAAATGGCCTCGACGGTCAGCTCGGAGCAACCCCCGCGAGCGCGGGGCCGACAGGCGCCCAGCGAGCGCGGTCAGGCCGACGAAGGAGCAACCCCCGCGAGCGCGGGGCCGACTCGGCGCCCTTGGGCAGGCGGGCGCAGATGTCGGAGCAACCCCCGCGAGCGCTGGGCCGACGCGCGCCCGCAGCGCCGCCCGGGCAACCGCGGAGAGCAACCCCCGCGAGCGCGGGGCCGACGGACCGCCTCGACGGGCCATCAGCTCCTGCAGGGAGCAACCCCCGCGAGCGCGGTGCCGACACCTCGTCCGGCGCGCAGCCCGCCACCTCGGCGGAGCAACCCCCGCGAGCGCGGGGCCGACTTCGCGGAGCCGATGTCGTCCACGACCCGCTGGGAGCAACCCCCGCGAGCGCGGGGCCGACCCGTGCTCGACGCGGGCCGCGACGAGACGCCAGGAGCAACCCCCGCGAGCGCGGGGCCGACTCCATCGTCACGCACACGGTCTCGGAGGAGCGGGAGCAACCCCCGCGAGCGCGAGGCCGACGTTGGTGGGGCCTCGGGGCGTGAGTCCATTGTGAGCAACCCCCGCGAGCGCGGGGCCGACACAGTGGGCTCCTCGGTCAGCGGGTCTTGACGGGAGCAACCCCCGCGAGCGCGGGGCCGACACGTCCAGGAGCGCGGTCTTGCCGTCCTTCAGCGAGCAACCCCCGCGAGCGCGGGGCCGACATGCCGTCGTGGGCGGCGGTGCCGGGCGGCAGGGAGCAACCCCCGCGAGCGCGGGGCCGACCGCATCCTCGGTGCCAATCCGCAGCGCGTACGGTGAGCAACCCCCGCGAGCGCGGGTCCGACGCGTGCTCGTTCTTGGCGACCCGGTCGTTCTTGGAGCAACCCCCGCGAGCGCGGGGCCGACCCCTGCCGCGGGTTCTGCGCACCGATCCCGGTGGAGCAACCCCCGCGAGCGCGGGGCCGACAGGTCGACCAGCGCGACGTGGGCGCCGCTGTCCGAGCAACCCCCGCGAGCGCGGGGCCGACAAGAACACCGGCACCCGAGTGCTCTTCTTGCTGGAGCAACCCCCGCGAGCGCGGGGCCGACGCTGCGGGACGGCACGGCGGATCTTCTGGGGGAGAGCAACCCCCGCGAGCGCGGGGCCGACGGCTGCGACGGTCTGCAGTACCTGCTCGCCTGGGAGCAACCCCCACGAGCGCGGGGCCGACTGGGACCCGTTCAGCGGGCGGATCGCCCAGCTGGAGCAACCCCCGCGAGCGCGGGGCCGACGCCATCTGACGGACGGTCTTCGGGGTGCTGCGGGAGCAACCCCCGCGAGCGCGGGCCGATCGGCAGCGCGTGCGCTGGCTGGACGGGGAGCCGGAGCAACCCCCGCGAGCGCGGGGCCGACACCTCGGCGGGCTCGGGGCGGAACGGGATCACGGAGCAACCCCCGCGAGCGCGGGGCCGACTACGAGGGGGAGTACTCCGACACCTCGATCGAGGAGCAACCCCCGCGAGCGCGGGGCCGACTGAGCCGGGCCGGAAAGTTCTGGCTCATCCTCGGAGCAACCCCCGCGAGCGCGGGGCCGACCTGGACGTCGACCCGCAGCGGAACGGTGCCGCGGAGCAACCCCCGCGAGCGCGGGGCCGACGACGAGTGGGACGGCTGGGCCGACGAGCCGCTGGAGCAACCCCCGCGAGCGCGGGGCCGACAGGAGGGCGGCGAGGGCGGCGGCCGGCTGGTGGGAGCAACCCCCGCGAGCGCGGGGCCGACAGGAGGGCGGCGAGGGCGGCGGCCGGCTGGTGGGAGCAACCCCCGCGAGCGCGGGGCCGACAATCTGGGGGACACCGCGCTGCCCGCCGAGGGGGAGCAACCCCCGCGAGCGCGGGGCCGACGTCGCGCGACGCCTCGGTGCCCAGGCGCAGCAGGAGCAACCCCCGCGAGCGCGGGGCCGACTCATAGACATCTCGCGACAGATGGTAGAGGTCGGAGCAACCCCCGCGAGCGCGGGGCCGACCTGGTCACGATGGTCTCCAAGGTGAGTTGGGGTGGAGCAACCCCCGCGAGCGCGGGGCCGACGACCGCGACGACCTGATCCGACTGCTCACGCGGGAGCAACCCCCGCGAGCGCGGGGCCGACGCTCTTTCCCGGGACAGCTTCCGTACCTTGCCGGAGCAACCCCCGCGAGCGCGGGGCCGACTTGCGGGGCTTCGGCTTGGGGACGTTGGTCAGGGAGCAACCCCCGCGAGCGCGGGGCCGACGCCGACACCGGCCGGGCGAGCGGCATCTACCCGGAGCAACCCCCGCGAGCGCGGGGCCGACCCGGAGTGGGGCGACGACGGGAAGGCCGGCCGAGAGCAACCCCCGCGAGCGCGGGGCCGACCCGGCCTCTACCGGCGGGCGGAGGAACTGGCCGGAGCAACCCCCGCGAGCGCGGGGCCGACATGCGGAGCTTCCAGGTGCTCGCCGCATTCGCGGAGCAACCCCCGCGAGCGCGGGGCCGACAGACCGCCGATCCGCTTCAGATCACGTTCGTCGGAGCAACCCCCGCGAGCGCGGGGCCGACTACGGGTCCACGGAGACGTGGCAGCCGGTGAACGAGCAACCCCCGCGAGCGCGGGGCCGACTGGTCGCGGCGCGCGCGGCGCTTGGACGCCCGGGAGCAACCCCCGCGAGCGCGGGGCCGACTGGCGCCGTGCTCGTCCCACTCCAACCGCGCCGGGAGCAACCCCCGCGAGCGCGGGGCCGACCGCGACAGCGTGTTCAAGACGTTCGCCGCGGAGGAGCAACCCCCGCGAGCGCGGGGCCGACCGGCGGTCGTGCAGCAGCTTCAGCGCGGAGTCCGAGCAACCCCCGCGAGCGCGGGGCCGACGGCCAGCGTCTCCGCCGTCCGTCGCGCGTTGCGGAGCAACCCCCGCGAGCGCGGGGCCGACACTATCTGACCTGCGGTGATTGGCGTCAGGAGGTGCAGGTTGATTCAGTTCGATCGGCGGCCAGCCCGGAAGAGACTTGATCCATCGTCCTCCATCTCCCCTTGCTCAGGACCGACTTGTCAGTGATGTGCTCTACGCTCCGCAGCGTACTCGTACGTGGAGGTTGGGGCATGGTCGAGGACCGGTGGCAGTGGTATCCGCCCGAGGTCAGGGGCTGGCTGGGTGCGTTGTGGGGCAAGTCTGCGGGGCGGGCCGGGGGGACGGTCAACCTTCTGCTGTCACACATGCTGGACACCGCCGCGGTGGCGGAGATCGTCTGGGACCGTTACCTGCCGCAGGTGACGCGGTGGCGTCTGGATGCTGTGGCTGGCGGTGCGGGAAAGGGGCGGCGTCTGTTCGCGTGGCTTTGCGGGATTCACGATCTCGGCAAGGCCACCCCGGCGTTCGCGCGACTCGACGCGGCTGGCGAGGCTGCTGTTCGCCGGTCCGGGCTCTCGTGGGACAAATACGCGGTGAATGCCACGGCTTGGCGGCACGACAAGGCCGGCGGCCGGCTACTGCGGGCGCTGCTGGAGAAGGCGGGCTGGGAAGAAGGGCACGTCGACTGGGTGTGGCCGCTGGTCGCCGGCCACCACGGGTTGTTCCCCACGTTGGGGCAGTTGGCTCCGAAGAAGGAGGACCTGCAAGGGAAGGGACCGTCCTGGAAGTTGGCACAGTCGGCACTGGTGGAGGTGTTCTCCCGGGAGCTCGGCTATGAAGGTGAGTCGCCGCTTGCCGGTGCGGAGCCTGTGCTGGTGCCGAGCCGCGCGATGCAGCTCCAGCTGTCGGGCTTCGTGGTGATGGCGGACTGGATCGCCAGTGACGAGCTGCACTTCACGGGCGAGCCCGATCTGGCGAAGGTGACGATGCCTCAGGCGCGGCAACGGGCCGAGGCGGCGTGGTCCAAACTCGGGCTGCGCGGCGGGTGGGGCGCGTTGGCGGTGCCAGGTCCGGAGACGTTCCAGGATCGCTTCGGCCACGGGCTCAGGTCCTCGCAGGAGTTGGTCCTGGACGTGGTGCGTCGGATGGGCGGGCCGGGCCTGGTGATTGTCGAGGCGCCGATGGGGGAGGGGAAGACGAAGGCGGCGCTGGCGGCGGCCGAGCTGATGGCCGCGCGTCACGGCGCGGACGGGGTATTCCTGGGCATGCCGACCCAGGCGACCGCGGACCCGATGTTCACTCAGCTCCGACCGTGGCTGCGCAAGGTCGAGGAGGGGCTGGAGAGCCAGGTCGCGCTGCTGCACGGCAAACGGATGTTCAACAAGGAGTGGCGCGCCCTGCTGGAGGACGCGGGGGAGTGGGGGCAGAATGCCGACTCCCGCTTCTCGTCGGTGGACGAGTTCGGAATGCGGGACGACTGCTTCGACGGCTGCGAGGGCGGCGGGCGTAGGGCTCCCGCCGAGTGGTTCCTCGGCCGTCGCCGTGGCCTGCTGAGTCCGTTCGCGGTCGGCACGATCGACCAGCTCCTCTACGCTGCGACTCGCACCAAGCATGTGATGCTGCGCATGGCCGGCCTGGTGGGCAAGGTCGTGATCCTCGACGAGGTCCACGCCGCCGATGTCTACATGTCGCAGTTCCTGCAAGAGGGCCTGTGGTGGCTCGGGCAGGCCGGAGTGTCGGTGGTACTGCTGTCGGCGACGCTGCCGCCGCAGCAACGGCGCGACTTGGTCGCCGCCTACCTGGCCGGCACGCAGTCGGCGGAGCCCACGCAGGCGCTGGCGCTGCCAGAGCCGCAGGGCTATCCGAGCGTGACGGCGGCTTGGTCAGGGCAGGACCGCCAGCCGGAAGTGCTGGTCGAGAGCACCGAATCCTGGCGCGAGGACCTCCAGGTGCGGATCGAGGTGCTCGACGAACCGCTGGCGCAGACCGATTCCCGGCCCTCGGAAGAAGCCGGTCAGGCGGACGCGGTCGTTGTCGACTACCTGAAGGGGCGCCTGGTCGACGGCGGGTGTGCCCTGGTCATCCGCAACACCGTGGCCCGCGCCCAGTCCACGTTCGAGGCACTGCACAAGGAATTCGGCGCTGACGTCCGGCTCCTGCACGGCCGCCTGCACGCAGGCCACCGGGCCGACCGTACCCAGGATGTCCTGAAACTCCTCGGGCCGACCACCGAAGAGTCGAAGCGCCCCGAGCGACTTGTCGTCGTCGCCACCCAGCTCGCGGAGCAGTCCTTCGACGTCGACGCCGATCTGCTGATCACCGACCTCGCGCCGATGGACCTGCTCCTCCAGCGCATCGGACGCCTCCACCGCCACGACGGCGTCACACGTCCCCGCCTGCTGTCGAGGCCCACCGTCGCTGTCACCGGCATCCACCTCGACGATGACCGCGCACCGCACATCCTGCGCTCGTCCGAAGGAATCTACGGCCGCTACCTCCTGCTGCGCACTGCCGCCGAGGTCGCCCAGGCGGCGACAGCCGACGCCGGCCCGTGGAGCATCCCCGGTCAGGTGCCGGCCCTGGTCGCCCGGGTGTACGGCATCGAGACCATTGTCCCGGCGGCGTGGACCGAGGCCGAGGAACAGGCCCGGCAGGATTGGGAAGAACGGCAGGCCGAGCGTCGCGCGCAAGCGTCCCAGTACCTGCTGACCCGGGCTGGCGAGCACGGAGCGCCAACCCTGGATGGCCTGCACTTCGGAGCCCACAGTAGGCTGGCCGAGGGGCAGTTCGAGGCGCTCGTGCGTGACGGCGACAGGAGCGTGGAAGTCATCCTGGTACGCCGCACCGAGGATGGGAACGTCCACGCGATGACGGGCCGAAAGCTTGGGCCGAACGGCGAGGTGGCGGCCGAAATTCTGGACGACGTGCTCTTCGGGACGGTACGCCTGCCCACCAAGCTGACCGGGATGGCCGAGCAGGCACTCGGTCCGCTGCCGGGCTGGCGCGACCATCCATGGCTGCGGCACAGCTTGGCCCTCGAACTCGACGAGCACGGGGACGCGGTCATCGGCGACTTCCGCCTGAGCTACAACGACCTGCGAGGCCTCGAGGTGAGCTGCGGGCCAAAGTTCCGGTAGAGCGCGCGGGAGGAACGGGTCGATGCCGTTTCACCCACGCGCCCCAACCCCGCGAGCGCGGGGCCGACTTGCAGCCGAAACCAGCTCGCAGACAGAGCCAGGGGCCATCCCCGCGCACAAGTCCTGCGGGGCCGAAGGGCAATTCAAGCATTCGCCTCACAACGGACCTTCGGCGGTGCCACGATAAGCCAGCAACAAGCTAGACAAAGCTAGTTGGGAGAACAGTGCGTGCCTGGGTACAACCTCGTCGACGAACCGTGGCTGACGGTGCGACCGGTCAGCGGAGGGCCGCCCGTGAATCTGGGGATCGCCGAGGTCCTGGCCCGGGCCCACGAACTCGAGGGCCTTGTCGTCGAGCTCCCCACCCAGCTGCCGGCCGTCCTGCGCCAGGTGCTGCTGTCCGTCGTCGCTCATGCCACCGGTGCACCTCGGTCCATCCGCGAGAAGGGCGAACGGCTCGCGCGGAAGGGCGGGTTCACGAAGGACGAGCTGGGTGACATCCAGGCCTACCTAGACGAGCACCGAGGGAAGTTCGACCTCTTCGATCCCGAGGTCCCGTTCGGGCAGGTCGCCGGGCTGCGCACTGCCAAGGACGAGACGAAAGGCTCCGCCGCCTTGGTGGCGACGGCGGCGAGTGGTAACAATGTCCCGCTGTTCGCCAACCGCACCGACGCGGACCCCCTCGATTTGACGCCCGCCCAGGCTGCCCACTGGCTCCTACACGCGCACTGCTGGGACACGGCGGCGATCAAGACCGGCGTCGTCGGCGACCCCGAGGTCAAGGCGGGCAAGACGACGGGCAATCCGACCGGCCCGCTCGGCCAGCTCGGTGTCATCGTCCCCACCGGGCGAACGCTGTACGAGACCTTCATGCTGAACCTCCCGCTCACCCCGCCCGACAGCCTTGGGGTCCCGCAGTGGCTGCAGGGCCCGCACAAACCCGCCTGGAAACCTCGGGAGGCCAAGGGCCTTCTCGACCTGTGGACATGGCAGGCCCGGCGGATCCGGCTCATCCCACACCAGGACGAGAACGGTCAGCTGAAAGTCGCCCGGGTGGTCATCAGCGCCGGTGATCGCCTCACGCCCATGCCCGAGAAGGAGCCGCACACCGCCTGGACGTTCACCGCCCCGGCCAAGAAGTCCGCCTCGTCTCTACCTGAGCGCAGGCCGCGCCGCCACACCCAGGGCAAGGCCGCCTGGCGGGGCCTGGACGCTCTCCTCGCGGCGAACCGGCAGGGACCGGAGGGCTCCTTCGAAACCAGCGTCCTGCTTGACGAGATCAGCGCCCTACGGGAGATCGGCCGACTCGAAGGCAACTACCCGCTGCAGGTGGAGACCTTCGGCATGGTCTACGGTACCCAGTCCTCCGTCGTCGAGGACGTCATCCACGACACCATCCCGCTGCCGCTGCTCGCCCTCCAACAGGACAGCGAAGCCCATCAGCTGCTCCTGGACGTCGCCGAGCAGGCAGAACGGCTCGCCCAGGCCGTCAACAACCTCTCCGCCGACCTGCGCCGGGCCGCCGGAACCGATCCCATCCCCTGGGACAAGGGCCAGCGCCCCGGCGAACTCCTGCTACACACCCTCGACCCTCAGGTGCGCCGGCTGCTTGCCGGCGTCCGGGATGCCCGCACCGACGAAGTCCTGGATCAAGGCCGGCTCGCCTGGGAGCACGTCGCCGCGCGTCATGCGTGGGATGCGGCAAACGCCCTCCTGCTGGCCGCACCCGCCACCACATTCGGCGGCCGCACCCTCGACCAGGGCGGCAAGACGGGCAAGGCGCACACCTACCGGCTCGGTACGGCCGGCGCCAACTTCCGGCGGCAGGTCGACGAGATCCTGCCGCGCCGCGCCGACGCTCTACGGCAAGCAGCCGCTGCCCGCGCGGCCGAGACCGGGCCCGCCATCGACTCCGAATCCGACCCTGGAGCGGATTTTGACCACTGAACACGAGAGCGCCGTCAGGCGACGTCCGTACTGGGAAAGGTTCACCGCCCCTGACCACACGTGGCGCATCGATCCCCGCAGCGGGCAACCGCGTCGACCGCCCGGAGAGGACCTCGCGGCCCTGCGCTCAGGCCTGGGGCGCCCCGTCATGGACAGCCCCAAGATGTGGCCGCTCTACAGCTGCGAGGTCGACGACGTGCTCGCGCTGCGCGACGAAGTCTCCGATGAGCAGAAGGCCGAGCACGCCGCCCTGGCCCTGTTCGGCCTCCACCAACAGAGCCAGTCCAAGCCCATGCACCGCCGCGGCGTCAAACTCGGTCAGGCACTGCGCGCCCTGCGCCGCGACGGAAAGTTCAGCGAGGAGGCGCTCGACACCCGGGTCGCGCAACTCGCGGGTGCCACCAGCGTGTCCGCGCTGCTGGTCCACCTACGCGGCCTGATCACCCAACTGCGCGCCGTCGGGCAGCCGCTGGACTACAACCACCTGATGGCCGACATCCGGGCCTGGCACCACACCGACAGGCGCCCGCAGGTCCGCCTCAAGTGGGCCATCGGCTACCAGACCTGGAAGGACAAGGCACCCGCCGACTGATCGCACCCGCGACAACCCGCTGCCCGTACCCACCAGATCAGACCATCATCCTTTCAGGAGAAGCGCATGACCGACCGCGTCTACATCGATGTGCACATCCTGCAGACCGTCCCGCCGGCCAACCTCAACCGTGACGACAACGGCAACCCCAAGGAGGCCTACTTCGGCGGCAAGCGGCGTTCCCGCGTCTCCTCCCAGGCCTGGAAGCGCGCCACCCGCATCCACTTCGCGGAGAGCCGCCACCCGCAGGACCTCGCCACCCGTACCAAGCGGATCGCCGCCCAGCTAGGCAAGGGCATTGCCGAGCGCACTGGCATCGCGGCCGAGGACGCCCAGCGGATCGCCGACGCCCTGATCAAGTCGACTGGGATCTCCGCCGGCAAGAAGGACGGCGACACCGCTTACCTCCTGTTCTACGGACGCCGTCAGCTGGACGGAATCGTCGACCTGGTCGCCGAAACCGCCACCGAGCTCGCCGCCCTCGACGCCAAGGCCCTCAAGGAGGCCGCAGAGTCCCTGCCGGTCAAGGAGCAGCTGCAGACCGGCCACCCGGCCGACGTCGCCCTCTTCGGCCGCATGGTCGCCGACATTCCCGGCCTGAATGTTGATGCCGCGACCCAGGTCGCCCACGCCATCTCGACCCACGCCGCGGAGCTCGAATTCGACTACTACACGGCTGTCGACGACGAGAACACCGCCGACGAGACCGGCGCGGGGATGATCGGTACCATCGGCTTCAACTCCGCCACTCTCTACCGCTACGCCACCGTGGGCCTGCACCAATTGCGCGACAACCTCGGCGACGACAAGGCCGCGGTCGACGCCGTCGACCTCTTCCTCGACTCCTTCGCCCGCTCCATGCCGACCGGCTACGGCAACTCCTTCGCCCACCGCACCCGGCCCAGCCTGGTCGCCGTCGTCGTACGCGCCGACCAGCCCGTGAACCTGGTCTCCGCGTACGAGAACCCGGTCCCGGCGAGCCAGGGCATCGTCGCCGAGTCCGCGCGCCGCCTCGCCGCGGAGTTCGCCACCGCCACCGAGCAGTGGGGCGACACCCCGCTGTACGCCGCCGTCTGCCACACCCTGGGCACCGATGCCGGTACCGACGAGACGGGGCGGAAACTGGCGGAGGCGTTCGGCACCAACCGGACCTTCACCGAGCTGCGGGAAGGCCTGCGCACCGTCCTCACCGAGCGGGTGAACGGCAACTGATGCCCGCCGACCCCACCCCCACGCACGCCACAGCGGGCGAGGATCAGGCAGTCCTCGTGCTGCGTCTGGCTGCCCCGCTCCAGTCATGGGGCGACCGCAGCGCCTTCAACCGCCGCGATACCTCGCCCCAGCCGACCAAGTCCGGCGTCATCGGGCTTCTCGCCGCCGCCGCGGGCCGCCCGCGCGAAGCGGACATCACCGACCTGGTCGGCCTGCGCCTGGGCGTTCGCGTCGACCAGCCCGGAACGCTGCTGCGCGACTACCACACCGTCAGCGACTACCGGGGCCGACCCTTGCCGCAGGCAGGCGTCAACGCCAACGGCGTCCAGAAGCCGACCTCCCCGGCCAAGGACACCCATGTCACCCACCGCTACTACCTCCAGGATGCGGTGTTCGTCGCCGCGGTCCAGGGCCCGGCCGACCTCCTCACGACGCTCGCCGAAGCCATCCGACGCCCCGCCTTCCCGCTCGCCCTCGGCCGGCGTTCCTGCGTGCCCACCCAGCCGATCGCTCTGGGCGCGGTGCGCGACGCCAGCCTGGAAGATGTCCTGGCCGAGGAACCCTGGCAGGCAGGCGACGCCGTCAAGAACGCCTACCGCCGACGGGCCGAGCGGGGTCCGGAGCCGTTCTCCCCGCACCGGATCGACCTGGCCGCGACCTTCGACGACCCGTTGGGCGAGGACGCCCGGCAGGACGTTCCGCGCTCCTTCGCACCCCGTGAACGCGGCTTCTCGCCCCGGCGGATCCGCCACGCCTGGCTCAACGTCCCCACCGGTCTCCGCTCGTCCGCCGCAACCACACAGCCGGCCACCGAAGCCGGCGGCCACGACCCGTTCGCCCTGCTGGGCTGGTGACCCGATGACCTACCTCTCCCGCGTGCGCATCAACCCCCTGCGCGCCGCCAGCCGCACCCTGCTCGCCAACCCCCGAGCCCTGCACGGCGCCGTCGTGGCCGGCACCCCCGACGCCGCCCCCGGAGACCGGATCCTGTGGCGCCTGGACACCGACCACCCGCGCCGCCCCATGCTGCTGGTCCTCACCCCCTCCAAGCCCGACTGGACGCACATCGTCGAACAGGCCGGCTGGCCCGACGCCGACGGCGAGCACTACGCAATCCGCGACTACAGCCCGCTGCTCGCCCAGCTCGCCGTCGGCCGCGAGTTCGCCTTCCGGCTCAAGGCCAGCCCCGTCCAGAACACCTCGAAGCCCGACAAAGCGAGCCCGCAGCGCACCAAGACCGCCGCCGAACTCCGCCACCGCTCCTTCCGAATGGCCCACCGCACCGCCGCCCAGCAGCTCAACTGGTTCCTGGAACGCACGCAGCGCTGGGGCTTCACGATCCCCGCAGCACGGACCGACAGCCCGGCACCAGGCCTCGAACCGGCGGCCAACATCCCTGCCGACTCGCAGCCCGCCCGGGAGGTGAGGATCACCGACCGCAGCCGTAGCACCTTCACCAAGCCCGGCACCCGTGCCCCCGTCACGCTCACCACCGCCACCTTCGAAGGCCACCTGCGCATCACCGATCCCGGCCTCCTGCAAGCGGCCCTCCTCGGCGGCATCGGCCCCTCCAAGGCCTACGGATGCGGCCTGCTCACCCTCGCCCCGCTGCCCACCGGACACCGGTGACCGATGGCCGACATCTGGTGGAAAGCCCACCCCCATGACCTGCACCGCCTTGCCGACCGCGTCTCCAGCGTGTACGTCGAGCGCAGCCACATCGACCGCGACGAGAACGCCGTCGTCGTCATCAACAAACGCGAGACCGTCCGCGTCCCGGCCGCCATGGTCGCCGTCATGCTCCTCGGCCCGGGCACCCGCATCACCCACGGTGCCGTCAACCTCCTGGCGGACTCCGGCACCACCGTGTGCTGGGTCGGCGAGCAGGGCGTGCGCATGTATGCCGCCGGCCTCGGCCCCAGCCGCGGAGCTGCCCTCCTCAACCGCCAGGCCTGGCTCGTGAGCCGCACCAAGGAGCGCCTGGCCGTCGCGCGGAACATGTACCGCATGCGGTTTCCGGGTGAGGACGTCAGTACCGCCACCATGCAGCAACTGCGCGGCCGCGAGGGCGCCCGCATCCGCAAGCTCTATCAGGCGGAATCACGCCGGACCGGCGTTCCGTGGAACGGTCGCGTCTACAAGGCCGGCGACGCCTATGCCGCAGGTGACGACCTCAACCGCCTCCTGTCGGCGGCCAACGCCGCGCTCTACGGGATCTGTCACGCGGTCATCACCGGACTTGGCGCGAGCCCTGGCCTTGGGTTTGTCCACACCGGGCTGGCGACCTCGTTCGTCCTTGACATCGCCGACCTCTACAAGGCCGAATTCACCGTTCCGCTTGCCTTCGACCTCGCCAAGCAGGGCCACACCGAGGAACGTGACGCCCGCCTCGGCCTGCGCGACCGCATCGCCCAGGACAAGCTGCTCGGACGCATCGTCCATGACGTCAAGACCCGGACGGCACCGACATGCCTGATGTCGAGGCCAACGAACTCTGGGACGAACGCGTCGGCACCGTCCAAGGCGGCGTCAACTGGTCGGACCGCGAGAACACACCGACGCTTTCTGTCTCAGACCCGGGAATGGGCGACGAACATCTGGCCATCATCGGCCCGGAATTCACCCAAGATGCGGGAAACCCATGACCGTCATCATCCTCATCGCCGCCCCTGAAGGCCTACGCGGACACCTCACCCGTTGGATGGTCGAGGTTAACGCAGGAGTCTTCGTCGGCACCCCCAGCCGTCGCATTCGCGACCGCCTCTGGGACCTCCTCGCCACCCGCATCGGCGACGGCCAGGCGGTCCTCGTCGAACCCGCGACCAACGAACAAGGCTGGACTGTCCGCACCGCGGGCAAGGACCGCTGGAAGCCCGTCGACTTCGACGGACTGATTCTGTCAGCGCGTGCCCACCGATAAACCTGCAGGTCACAAAGTGTCGGCCCCGCACGCGCGGGGGTTGCTCCCCGGCCAGCGCCCCGGCCGCCAACGAGGCGGCGTCGGCCCCGCACGCGCGGGGGTTGCTCCGGCCCTGGCGGTCGAATGGCACAACGCCGCTCGTCGGCCCCGCACGCGCGGGGGTTGCTCCTCCAGGCGGCGCATCAAGTCGGCGACCTGGTCGTCGGCCCCGCACGCGCGGGGGTTGCTCGAGGCCGGCATCAATCTCAACCGGGCCGGCAGCGTCGGCCCCGCACGCGCGGGGGTTGCTCCTCCGCCCACAGCGGCCAGGATGCCGCACCCGCGTCGGCCCCGCACGCGCGGGGGTTGCTCCAGCTCAGAGGCAGCGCCACCCAGCGCGGCTACGTCGGCCCCGCACGCGCGGGGGTTGCTCCGGCACCACCTGGCTCGCGCAGGGCGATTCCACGTCGGCCCCGCACGCGCGGGGGTTGCTCGTGTAATGGGCCCTTTCCATGGTCCGCCCTTGCGTCGGCCCCGCACGCGCGGGGGTTGCTCGGGTACGTCGGGCAGCCCCTCACCGTGGCCCAGGTCGGCCCCGCACGCGCGGGGGTTGCTCGAAGATCCGCCTCCCCCACTCCGAGGTCTGCTCGTCGGCCCCGCACGCGCGGGGGTTGCTCGCTGCTCGATCCGGTCCAGATGGGCCCGGGTCTGTCGGCCCCGCACGCGCGGGGGTTGCTCCCTGGCCATGGTGGACAGGATCAGCTGGACGTAGTCGGCCCCGCACGCGCGGGGGTTGCTCCCCGGACGCCCAGCTCTGACCCCCGCCCCCGGGGTCGGCCCCGCACGCGCGGGGGTTGCTCCGAGTACCTCGACGCCGAGCCCGTCCCCGACGAGTCGGCCCCGCACGCGCGGGGGTTGCTCCCGCGGGCAGGGCTGGCCCGCCGGACCCGCCACGTCGGCCCCGCACGCGCGGGGGTTGCTCCGGGTAGTTGGGCTGCGGGTCGATGTCGACGCCGTCGGCCCCGCACGCGCGGGGGTTACTCCCCCCGCCCCAGACCCGGACGCGACAGCAGACAGTCGGCCCCGCACGCGCGGGGGTTGCTCCCTGACCACCGCTCTGCCACACCCACCGGCATGGTCGGCCCCGCACGCGCGGGGGCTGCTCCTCGACGTCCTGACCGATCGTTCGGGCCCACAGGTCGGCCCCGCACGCGCGGGGGTTGCTCTGATCTGATGCCTGAGTTCCGCGCCGCCGCCCGGTCGGCCCCGCACGCGCGGGGGTTGCTCCTGCCCGGCGGCCCGAGACTTGACGCCTGGCCCGTTGGCCCCGCACGCGCGGGGGTTGCTCCTGCCCGCCCTCGACAGCGCCCGCCTCACCACGTCGGCCCCGCACGCGCGGGGGTTGCTCCGTCACCTCCGCCCGACGGGGGTCGGCGGTCTGGTCGGCCCCGCACGCGCGGGGGTTGCTCCTGCTGGCCGGCCTGGGCTGCGGCCTCCCAGGCGTCGGTCCCGCAGCGCGGGGGTGGGACCGGAAGCCGCAGGAGCCCAGGAAGCTCAGCGGCGAGCGGGCGGTGGACGACGTTGGCCGCTGGCAGCAAGTCCCGTCGAGGTGTCGGCCGGGTGGCGGGGGAGGGCCCAAGATGGGCCCGGCCGTTCTGGAGGCGCTCGGCGTCGGCTCCCCCGGCCTCGATCCAGGATCGCTGGCCGGGCGAGCCGTGCGGCGACTACGCGGAGAACCCCGTAGTCCGGCGGCCGGGCGAGGAGGTGAAGACGTCCCTCCTCACCGAGAGTTGTACGCCCCGGCGGAAGGCACCCTGGCCGTCGAGCCGGGTCCCGTTCGGGTGGGGTCCGGAGCGGTGATCGGGTGGCTGCTCGCCGTGTGTCAGACGTCGCCGAGGGGGATGGTCGGGTCCGCCAGGCGGTCGAGGTCCACCTGGCGCTGGGAGACGATCAGTTCGCGGATCGGGTCGGTGACGTCCCAGATGTTGACGTTCATGCCGGCGAGCACCCGGCCGCCGGTGAGCCAGAAGGCGATGAACTCGCGGGTGGCCGGGTCGCCGCGGAAGACCACCCGGTCGTAGCCGCCGGGTGCGACGTAGCCGAGGTACTCCATGCCGAGGTCGTACTGGTCGGTGAAGAAGTACGGCACGCGGTCGTGGACCGCGTCCGGGTGCCCGAGCATCGCCCGGGCGGCGGTCTGGGGCTGGTTGAGGGCGTTGGCCCAGTGCTCGACGCGGATGTGCGTGCCGAACAGGGGGTGGTAGGCGTTGGCGACGTCGCCGGCCGCGTGGACGTCCGGGTCCGAGGTGCGCAGCCGCTGGTCGGTCTTGATGCCGTTGTCGACCTCCAGGCCGGCCGCCTCGGCGAGCTCGGTGGCGGGGGAGATGCCGATGCCGACCACCACCGCGTCGGCCGCCAGCTCGGTGCCGTCGCCGAGGCGTACGCCGCTCACCGTGCCGCCGGCACCGGTGAGTTCGGTGACCTGGACGCCGAAGCGCAGGTCCACGCCGTGGTCGCGGTGCAGGTCGGCGAAGACCTGGGCGACCTCGCGGCCCAGCACCCGCAGCAGCGGCAGTTCCAGCGCCTCCAGGACGGTCACCTCGGCGCCCGCCGTCCGGGCGGCGGCCGCGACCTCCAGGCCGATCCAGCCCGCCCCGATCACCGCGATCCGGGCGCCCGGGCGCAGCGCCGCCTTGATCCGGTCGCTGTCCTCGACCCGGCGCAGGTACAGCACGCCGTCCAGGTCGGCGCCGGGTACCGGCAGCCGGCGCGGCACCGAGCCGGTGGTGAGCAGCAGCTTGGCGTACTCGACCCGGCCGTCGTCGGCGAGCGTCACCGTGTGCCGGGCGGGGTCGATCGAGGCCACCCGGGTGCCCAGGCGCAGCGTGACGTCGTGGTCGGCGTACCACTGCGGGGGGTGGACGTAGATCTTCTCGCGGGACTCCTTGCCGAGCAGGTAGCCCTTGGACAGCGGCGGCCGTTCGTACGGCCGCTCGTGCTCCTCGCCGATCAGGACGATGCCGCCCCGGTACCCGGCGTCGCGCAGGGCTTCGGCGGCCTTGGCACCGCCCAGGGACGCACCCACGATCACGATCGGACGTTCGCGTCCCGTCCCGGCTTCCGTGTCCGCCATCTCGACTCCTCGCTGTCGCCGCAGATCCGGGGCCAGCCTGCCGCCGTACGGGTGGCGTGTCGAGACCGCGGCGGGCGCGCCGCGCCCTGCCGCCCGTTCGGGTGAACGTGCGGTGCGGTGCCCGGCACCGGGACCCCGGGGTGCCCTACCCCCAGGCGAGCTCGCCCATGGCGACCTTGGTGCCGATGTCGACGGCCATGCGCAGGCCCAGCTGCGGGAAGCGCCGCTCCAGCGCCTCCCTGGCGGACTCCGCGTCGGCCGCCCGGCCGAGCTCGGTCTCGAACGCGCGCAGGTAGGCGCGGGTGTGGTCGACGGCGTTCAGGTCGGTGGGCGCGTCGGCGACCCGGTGGCCGGCCGCGACCCAGGTCGGGTGGAGCGCCTCGATGCCGTTCAGGAGGTCGATCCAGGCGGCGCGTTGGGCGGGCGCGGGGGTGTCGGCCGTCCACACGTGCAGGCCCTCGAAGAGCAGCACCCCGCCGAGCACCGCGCGGTGGTGGTGCTGCCACAGGTAGTGCCGGTCGGGCAGGTGGAAGTCGGCGCCGCGCAGCTCGAAGCGGTGGCCCTCGAAGACGATCTCGTCCCCGTGCAGCACCTCGGGCCGGACCAGCCGGGTCGGCAGCTCCGGGCCGAGGTGGGACCAGGCGCGCAGCTTGGCGTGGAACGTCTCCTGGATGTGCTCGACGGTCGACGCGGTGGCGAGGAAGCGGGCCTGCGGGAAGGCGTCCTGGACCTCCTGGGCGCCGAAGTAGAAGTCGGGGTCGCCGTGGCTGACGAAGACGGTGGTGAGCCGCTTGCCGCTCGCGCGCACCCGCTCGACCAGGCGGCGACCGTCGGAGCGGGTGAACCCGGCGTCCACCAGCAGGGCGTCCCTGGGGCCGGTGACCAGGACGGACGTCTTGTTGAGCGAGCTGTCGGGGCTGTCGATGATCTCGAACTCCAGGGCACTCATCGGGTCGAGCATCCTTCCTCGGGGCGGGCACACCTCGTCGCCAGCATCCGTGCTCGGCGCCCGGTCCGCATCCGGAGCGGCGGGGGGAGGGCCGGGCGGCGGGAGGGGTGAGCGAGGGGAGGGCCGGGCGGCGGGAGGGGTGAGCGAGGGGAGGGTTGGGCGGCGGAGGGGAGGGGCGGCGGAGCCGAGCCGCAGGGCACCAGCCGCGCCCCCGCCCCCGGGCGGCTACTCCCCGCCGGCCGGTGCGAGTCGCAGCACCGCCAGCGCCCCCGCCGCCGTGGCCACCGCGAGGCAGGTCCACAGCAGCCTCGGCCCGGCGGCCAGCAGCGCCGTCAGCACGGCCGGCGCCGCCGCCCGGCCGACCCCGCTCGCCAGCTCCCACCGCGCCAGCGCCCGCCCGAGCAGGTGCGGCGGCACGGAGGCCGTCACCAGGGCCGTGCCCGAGCCGGTGTAGAGGATCTCGCCCACCGTGTACACCACGGACACCGCCACGATGCCCACCGCCCCGGGAGTGCCGCCCAGCGACCCGGCCGCCCAGAACCCCAGGTACGAGACCGCCAGCACGGCCCCCGCCACCGCCAGCACGGCGCGGCGCGAGTGCTTCGCCAGCCGCAGCACCAGCGCCAGTTGCAGCGCGATCACCAGCACGGTGTTGCCGACGAACATCCCCGAGGACCACGCCGGGGAGGCGTGCAGCCGCAGCACCAGCAGCGCCGGGAGCGCCACCTCCAGCACGTCGAAGCAGAACGCGTACGGCAGGTTGGCGAGGCTCAGCAGGGAGATCCGGCGCAGCGGCCCGCCCGGCGCCCCGGTGCCGTCGCCCTCGTGGTCCGTCGTCCGCTGCGGCGCCCGCACCCGCAGGGACCCCGCCAGCAGCGCGGCGGCCAGGCAGGCCGTGCCGGTCACCCCGGCCAGCACCCGGATCGCGTCCGCCCCGCCGGCCACCGTCACCGTGGCGAGCAACGCACCCGCGCCCAGGCCCGCGTTGCGCAACGACCGCCCGGCGGCCAGCGCGGCGTCCCGCAGCCGTCCCTGCGTCAGGGTGCTCACCACGGCGGCGTGGGTGGTCGGCCAGGACTGGCTGCCCACCCCGAACAGCACCGCCGCCAGCGTGAACAGCGGCAGCCCCTGCGCGGTCAGCAGGGTGAAGGCCCCCGCCGCCCGCAGCACCAGCGTCACCGCCGCGGGCAGGGTGCGGGCCCCGCGGTCGATCCAGCGGCCGGTCAGCGGCACCAGCAGCAGACCGGCCACCATCCCGGCCGACAGCGCCAACCCGACCGCCCCGGCGGGCAGGTGGAGCACCCCGACGCCGAACAGCAGCAGGAACGGCCGCAGCAGGCCGCCGCCCACCGCGTCCACGGCGAGGGCCACCGCGTACCGGGGGCCGCCGGCGGCCGTGACCAGACTCAGCAGCGCGGACGGGCCGCCGCGGCCGGTGCCGATCGGCAGGGCGGGCCGATCGCCGGTGCGCACGGCGGCGTGGTCATGGACGGACTTCTCCTGGGTCACACTCATGACCGGTACGGTCCGCCCCGACGGGGGCACCCGGCACGTCGATTGACGGTCGGCGTCAATCGAAGCGGACGCGGCCCGCGGGGGTGGCACGATCGGGCGCATGAGCGTGACCATCGACATCACCGGTCTTCCCGAGGACCGGCTGCTCTTCGCCCCCTCCCCGCTCGCCGAGCTGAACGCCATGCTGCACGCGCTCGCCGAGCCGGCGCACCACCCCGCGCTGCACGGCTGGGTGACCAGCACCGCCGCCGCGATACCGGCCGAGCTCTCCGAACGGCTGCTGGAGGCCGACTTCCTCTGGCGTTCCTCGCGCGCCGACTTCCTCGTCCCCGGGCTGCCGGGTGCCACCCTCACCGAGGAACTCGACGCCGTCGACCGGATCGAGGACGAGCTGTTCGTCGCCGGAGCGCTCGTCACCACCTGCGGCTCCTCCCGGTTCGCGCGCCCGACGGCGTCCCCGCTCACCGATCCCGCCGCCAACGAGCGGGCCCGCGACCTCGCCCTCGCCCGCGGCCCCCGGCAGGCCGCCTTCGCCGACCGGCTGCTCGCCGACCCGCCGGCCGTCCGGGCCCTGGTGCGGCGGATGCTGGAGGACTGCGCGTCCGTCTTCTTCGCCGACGCCTGGCGGCGGGTCCTGCCCGCCCTCGCCGCCGACGCCCGGCGCAAGGCCGACCTGCTGGCCCGCCGCGGCCTCGCCGAGGCGGTCGGGGACCTCTCGCCGTCCGTCAGCCTCGACCAGGGCGCTGACGGGCGGCGGCGGATCGTCATCGACAAGCTCCAGGACAGCACCACCAGCGGCACCGCCGCCGGGGGCGTCACCTTCATCCCCACCGTCTTCGGCCGCCCCCACCTGCTCGCGGTGCACGCCCGCGGCTGGCGCCCCGTCCTGCAGTACCCCGTCGCCGAGGCCGACGGATCCGATCCCGTCTCGCTCGCGCTCGTCCAGCAGCGGCTGGAGGCCCTCGCCCACCCCGTCCGACTGCGGCTCGCCCGCACCATCGCCCGCGGGCCGCACACCACCGGCGAACTGGCCGACGCCTGGCAGCTCAGCGCCCCCGAGGTCTCCCGCCACCTGGCGGTGCTGCGCAAGGCCGGGCTGCTGCACACCGAGCGGCGCGGGCGGTACATGCTCTACCAGCTGGACCTGGCGGGCAGTGCCCGGCTCGGGTCGGACTTCCTGGAGGCGCTGCTGCGGTGAGCGTGCGGTCGCCGTGCCCACGGTGCTTCGAGGCGCTGCTGCGGTGAGCGTGCGGTCGCCGTGCCCACGGTGCTTCGACGCGCCGGGAACACGGACCGCACGGAACGCGTTCGTCCGGTCATGACCGACGACGATGCCGCTGCCGTTCCGCCCGTTGCCCCGCCCGCCACCCCGCCCGTCGCACCGCCCGAGATCCTGCGCTACGCCGCCTTCGCGACCCGCCCCGACGGCGGCAACCCGGCCGGCGTGGTGCTCGACGCCACCGGACTCGGCGACGCGCGGATGCTCGAGATCGCCGCCGAGGTCGGGTACTCCGAGACCGCCTTCCTGACCCCCGGGTCCGTCCAAGGGTCCTACGCTGTCAGGTACTTCAGCCCGCTCGCCGAGGTCCCGTTCTGCGGGCACGCCACCGTCGCCTCGGCCGTGGCGCTGGCCGAGCGGACCGGGCCCGGGCGGTACGTGTTCGGCACGGCGGCCGGCGAGGTCCCGGTCGAGGTGGAACGCGACGCCGACGGCGCGCTGCGGGCGACCCTCACCAGCGTCGAGCCGAAGACCGAGGAACTGCCGCAGGCCGACACTGCCGAGGCGCTCGCCCTGCTCGGCTGGTCCGCCGACGACCTCGACCCGGCCCTGCCCCCGCGGATCGCCTACGCGGGCGCCCGCCACCTGGTCCTCGCCGCCGGCACCCGCTCGCGCCTCGCCCGCCTCGACTACGACTTCGAGGGCCTGGCCGCGTACATGCGCGCCCGGGATCTGACCACCCTGCAACTCGTCTGGCGCGAGGCCGCCGAGGTCTTCCACGTCCGCGACCCGTTCCCCGTCGGCGGCGTCGTCGAGGACCCGGCCACCGGGGCCGCTGCCGCTGCCTTCGGCGCGTACCTGCGCGAACTGGGCGCGGTGACGGCTCCGGTGGTGCTGACGCTGCACCAGGGGGAGGACCTCGGCAGGCCGGGCCTGCTGCGGGTCGAACTGCGGGCGGAGGACAGCCGGGTGCGGGTCTCGGGCACGGCGGTGGCGATCCCGTAGGGGGCGAGGCCTCCTGTACCTACTGGTATGTTCAGGGCTTGGAGGTGCGAGCCCGGTCCCCGGCCGCGCCCGAACGGACGGACGGCGGCCGGACGGCCGGGAGAGGAACCGCCATGCCCTTCGTACGGATCGACGCCCTGCAGGCCGACGGCGCACGGCTGGAGGCGCTCGGCCGCGCGGTGCACGAGGCCCTGATGGAGACCATCGGGATCCCGCCGGACGACCACTTCCAGGTCCTGGTCGGCCACGACGGCGTCACCAGCACGCTGCGCTACGGCGACTACCTCGGCGTGCACCGCGACGAAGGCATCGTCTACGTCGCGATCACGCTGCGTGCCGGGCGGACGTCTCAACAGAAACGGGCGCTGTACCGGAGGATCGCCGAACTCGCCGAGCGGTACGCGGGCACCGAACCGCGGAACGTGTTCGTGACACTGACCGAGAACGCGCCGATCGACTGGTCCCTCGGCGACGGACTGGCCCAGTACGCCCCGCCCGCCGGGTCGGAAGCCTGCGAGCCCGCAGCCTTCCAGCCCGGCGGGCACCGCGACGGGGGTTGAGTGATGACATTGAACGCCTCCGCCTGAACGCCGCATCCCGGACGCCGCCGCCGGGCCGGACCGGCGGCTGCCCGGTCCGTCCCCGCCGGAAATCCGTTCGCGTCAGGCGCTCGCCTGGGCCAAGCTGTCCGGATGCAGCGAGCGAACAGCCGTACCGTCACCGTCGAACTCACCCACGGCGCAGAGTACTTCGGGCGGCTCGGCCCCTTCGAAGTGGACCTCGGCTGGTGGTCCTCCGTCGACGGGGTGGTGGAGCGGGCGTCCGAGTCGGCCGGGGTGCCGGTGCTCGTGGTGCGGCTGCTGGAGGGGCGCAGCGAGGACGCCGGGCACGGCGGCCGGGTGCGCTACCACGCGGAGGCCCTGCGGCGGCCGCCCGCGCTCGACCCCCTGGCCCCGGACGGCGAGACGGCCGCGCTCCTGGCACCCGCGCCGCTGCGCGCCGCCTGGGCGACGCCGGAGGGCCTGCGGGAGGCGCTGGCCTGGGCGGAGGCGCGGCTCGCGGCCGTCGGTCGTCCGGCCGCCGCCCCCGCGCAGCAGATCCGCACCTGGAACCTCTCCGGGCTCTTCCGCCTACCGACCGCCACGGGCACCGACGCCTGGCTGAAGACCACCACGCCCGCGTTCAACGCCCGCGAAGGCGAGGTCATCGCGCTGCTCGGCGGCGTCGACCCGACGCTGGTACCGGCCGTCCTGGCCGGCGAGCCGGTGCAGGGCCGGCTGCTGCTCGACCACGTACCCGGGCAGGACTGCTGGGAGCCGTCCGCCGGGACCGTCGCCGACCTCGTCCCCCGGCTGGTGGCCGCCCAGGCGGCGCTGGCCGGCCGCCCGGCGGCCCTCGCCGGCCTGCGCGACCGGACCCCCTCCGCGCTGCTCACCCAGCTGCGGACCCTGTTGGACCGGCTCCCCGGCGAGACCGACCTGACGCCCGAGGAGCGCGACCGCCTCCACGCCTTCGCCGCCGGCCTCCCCGGGCTGCTGGACCGGCTCGCCGACTGCGGCCTGCCCGAGACCCTGCTGCACGGCGACTTCCACCCGGGCAACTGGCGCTCCGACGGCGTGCGTTCGGTGATCGTCGACTACGCCGACTCCTGCCTCGGACACCCCGTCCTGGACGGGCTGCGCCCCCGCGCCTACCTCAGCGCGGACGGCTGGCGGCACCACACCCGGATCTGGACGGACGCCTGGCGCCACCACGCCCCCGGCTCGGACCCGCAGCGGGCGCTGGAACTCGCCGAGCCGCTCTACCACCTGTCGTACGCGCTGCGGTACCAGGAGTTCCTGGACCACATCGAGTCGAGCGAACGCCCCTACCACGAGGGCGACCCGGCCGCCGAGCTGCGCGCCGTGCTCGCCTGCGCGCAACCGGACCGGGGAGCGCCCCGGCAGCCGTAGCCCCCACCCCGAGGGGCAGGCCGGGGTACCGCCCGCTGCCGCAGTCGCAGCGAGCGGTACCGGGCGGGCCGTCAGTCCGGCGGGGCGATCCGGTGCCCGCCGCGCGCCGAGTGGAGGGCGAGCGCCTCGACCGGGCAGAAGTCCACCGCCTCGGCGAGGCCGTCCGTCAACTCGGCGCCGCCGTCGGCGTACTCGGCCACCGGCCGGGCCCGGCCGTCGGCGTCCAGGGCCAGCGAGCCGGGGGCGCTCAGTGCGCACATCCCGGAGCCGATGCAGCGGTCCCGGTCGACCCGGACCACCACCGGCTCCGTCTCGGCGGGGCCCGTCACCAGGAGACCCGCAGGGAGTTGGGGCTGCGGGTGAGCAGCCCGCGGCGCCAGTCGATGCCGTCGACCGGGTCGGCGATCCGCAGTGCCGGGAGGCGGCGGGCCAGCCGGTGCAGGGCCAGTTCGAGCTCCATCCGGGCCAGCCAGGCGCCCAGGCAGTGGTGCGGGCCGGCGCCGAAGGTGAGCGTCGGCGCGGCCAGCGGGGCGAACAGCTCGGTGCGCAGGTCCCCGGTGTGGACCGCCGGGTCCACGTTGGCGGCGCCGGTGTCTGCGGCGACCACGCTGCCGGCCGGGATCACCACGCCGCCGATCTCCACGTCCTCCACCGCGCGGCGCAGCAGCCCGGGCATGAACTCCTGGGCGTCGCCGAGCGGGACGGCGCGCAGGATCTGCTCGGTCGCGGCGGCGGCGCCGGCCTCGTCCGAGGCGAGGCGCTGCCAGGCCTCCCGGCCGTCCTCCAGCAGGTAGACCAGGGCGTTGCCGAGGCTGGTCATGGTCGTCTCGTGGCCGGCCACCACCAGGCCGACGACCAGCGCGACCAGCTGCCCCTCGGTGATCGAGCCGTCCTCGGCCGCGGCCGCCAGCAGGCCGCTGACCAGGTCCTCGCCGGGGGCGGCCCGCCGCTCGGCGATCACCTCGGCGCCGAAGGCGCTGAACTCCGCCATCGCCGCGGAGATCGCCGCGGCCGGGTAGGCGGTGGTGGACAGCGCGTGGTCGCTCCAGTGCGCGAGCCGCTTGCTGTCCAGGTTGTCCAGGCCCATCAGGCGGCTGATCACCGCGACCGGCAGCGGCCGGGTGTAGGCGGCGACGATGTCGGCGGGGGAGCCGTGGTCGATGAGCTCGTCGATCAGCGACTCGATCACCGAGGCCACCCAGGGCTTCCAGCGGGCGATCGCGCGCGGGGTGAACGCCCGCTGGACGGTCCGGCGTAGCCGCTGGTGCTCGATGCCGTCGATGTTCAGCATGCTCTGCGGGTCGTCCAGGATGTTGGGCGTGACCGTGACCGGCGGCGCGTCCGGCGCGTAGAGCGGGGCCCGGCCCAGCCGCGGATCGGTGAGCACCTGCCGCACGTCGGCGTGCCGGCTGACCAGCCAGACCGGGGTGCCGGTCGGCAGCGCGGCCAGCCGCGGCGGGCCGGGTTCCAGGTGGCGCAGGCAGTGCAGCGGGGGGAGCGGGGCGGTGCCGGTGCCGGCACCGGTCGCACTGTTCTCGGTGGACATCCGTACTCCAGACTCCAGGTCAGCGGGTCGCTCGGGGCGGCCCCACGGGGGGTGATCCGGGATCGTGCGGGGGACGGGCGGTTCGGCCGCGGCGGCTCGGTGCGGGGCCGGGGCAGCGGGTGGACCGGGGGCGCGGTCCGCGCGGGGCGCGGGCCCGTGCGCGGGTGGCGCGAAACGTGCGGGGGCGTACGGTCGGTACGCGCCCGGCACGGGCGGCGCGCGGTGGCGTGCCGTCAGGTGGGGCGGGTGAGCTGTGCGTGGTCGCGTGGACCCCTTCTGCTACGACCGTACGTGGACGGTGGGGCGCCCGTCTGCGGCACTTCCAGCCAACGGCGGCGGTTTCCGGGCAGTTCGCCGCCCGCTGACGGGCGTTCAACAGTCCGTTCGCGCCCCCCGGTGTCCGGCCGCGCCCGGGCGGGCGCCGGGCGAGGCGTCAGCTCAGGCGAGCGGCAGGAAGGCGGCGGGCGGGCGGCAGGAAGGGGAGCAGGCGTACAGGCGGCCGGGCGGGCAGCCGGCCGGTGGGCGAGGGCACGGGCGCGGCCGGCGCCTGCGGCGGGGGGCGGACGGGAGGGGGCGCTCCTGCGGCGGCCGGCGGAGCGGGCGCTACGCTTCGTACGCGGTCCTCCGCAGTGCTTCTACAGTTCTCCTGCGGTGCCTTCCGCCGTCGGGCTGCAGGCGGCCGCCAGTCGTTCCGCGGTCCTTCGGGAACCGCTCGTCGCAGGTCACGCCGGTGCGCAGCCGCACCGGCCGACGGAGGTGGAATCGGATGCCCCAGCAGGTCAAGGCGGTCATCGCGCGTGCCAAGGGCGCGCCCGTGGAGGTGGCCACGATCATCGTGCCGGACCCTGGGCCGGGCGAGGCGGTGGTCCGGATCCAGGCTTGCGGCGTCTGCCACACCGACCTCCACTACCGCGAGGGCGGGATCAACGACGAGTTCCCGTTCCTGCTCGGCCACGAGGCCTCCGGCATCGTGGAGTCGGTCGGCGAGGGCGTCACCGAGGTCGAGCCCGGGGACTTCGTGATCCTCAACTGGCGCGCGGTGTGCGGCCAGTGCCGCGCCTGCAGGCGGGGCCGCCCGCAGTACTGCTTCGACACCCACAACGCGCGGCAGCGGATGACGCTGCCGGACGGCACCGAACTGTCCCCGGCCCTGGGCATCGGCGCCTTCGCCGAGAAGACGCTGGTCGCGGCCGGCCAGTGCACCAAGGTCGACCCGGCGGCCGAGCCGGCCGTCGCCGGCCTGCTGGGCTGCGGCGTGATGGCGGGCTTCGGCGCCGCGATCAACACCGGCAACGTCGGCCGGGGCGACTCCGTGGCCGTGATCGGCTGCGGGGGCGTCGGCGGCGCGGCGGTGATGGGGTCCCGGCTGGCCGGCGCGGCGAAGATCATCGCCGTCGACATCGACGACCGCAAGCTGGAGACGGCGCGCCGGCTCGGCGCCACCCACACCGTCAACTCCCGGACCACCGACCCGGTCGAGGCGATCCGCGAACTCACCGGCGGGCACGGCGCGGACGTGGTGGTGGAGGCCGTCGGCCGCCCCGAGACGTACCGGCAGGCCTTCTACGCCCGCGACCTCGCCGGCACCGTCGTCCTGGTCGGCGTCCCCACCCCGGAGATGACCCTGGAGCTGCCCCTGCTGGACGTCTTCGGCCGCGGCGGCGCGCTGAAGTCCTCCTGGTACGGCGACTGCCTGCCCTCCCGCGACTTCCCGATGCTGATCGACCTCCACCTCCAGGGCCGTCTGGACCTCGGCGCCTTCGTCACCGAGACCATCGGGCTCGACGCGGTGGAGCAGGCCTTCGAGCGCATGCACCGCGGTGACGTCCTCCGCTCGGTGGTGGTCCTGTGAGCTCCCCGCGCATCGACCGGCTGGTCACCGCCGGCACCTTCGAACTGGACGGCGGCAGCTGGGAGGTGGAGAACAACGTCTGGATCGTCGGCGACGACCGGGAGGCGGTGGTGATCGACGCCGCCCACGACGCCGGGGCGATCGAGGCGGCGCTCGGCGGACGGCGGCTGGTGGCGATCGTCTCCACCCACGCGCACAACGACCACATCGACGCCGCCCCGGCCCTCGCCGAGCGCACCGGGGCGCCGGTCCTGCTGCACCCGGACGACCTGCCGCTGTGGAAGCTCACCCACCCCGACCGGCTCCCGGACGGTGAACTCGCCGACGGGCAGCGGATCGAGGTGGCCGGCACCGCGCTGACCGTGCTGCACACCCCGGGCCACGCACCGGGCGCGGTCTGCCTGTACGCGCCGGAGCTGGGCACCGTGTTCACCGGGGACACCCTGTTCCACGGCGGCCCGGGCGCGACCGGCCGCTCCTTCTCGCACTTCCCGACCATCATCGAGTCGATCCGTGAGCGGCTGCTGTCGCTCCCCGCCGAGACGGTGGTGCGCACCGGCCACGGCGACCCGACCACGATCGGCGCCGAGGCCCCGGCCCTGCCGGAGTGGATCGCGCGCGGCCACTGAACCCGGGCGGCCGGCTGATCCGGGTCGGCCGGCCGGCTCGCCCAGCAGCCCCGGCCGAAGCCGCCCGGCCGGCCTTCCCGGTCGACCGGGC
>NZ_JBEPAK010000084.1:0-26675 GCF_040298565.1 Kitasatospora sp. NPDC001539
GACCGGGTGATCGCCGAGATCCTCGACGAGGTGGTGCTGCCGCTGCTCGGCGCGCCCGTTCGTCCGTAGCGCCGGCTGCCGGGCGACGGCGAGGGCCAGGGCGGCGCAGAGGGCGGCGGCGACGGTGGCGAAGCCGCTGATGGCGGGGAGGAGGCCGTAGCTCTTGACCAGGGCGCCGACGATGACGATGGGGAGGGAGCTGCCGAGGTAGACGATCACCCACAGGGCACTCAGCTCGGAGCCCCGCCGTTCCGGGTTCATGGCGGCGACGGCGCTGGTGAAGAGGGAGCGGAAGGCCACGCCCTGGCAGGCGCCGCCGAGGACGCTGCCGATGAACAGCAGGGCGGGCGTACCGGTGTACCCGGCGGCGACCACCAGGCCCAGGCCGGCGGCCAGGCCGGTCATGCCGAGGGCTATCACCAGGCGGTCCGCGGTGGGCGGGACGATCAGCTGGGCGGCGGCCGAGGAGCCGAGCAGCAGGGCGGCCACGATCGCACCGGTCAGGTGCGAGGGGGTGTGCAGCAGCTTGGCGGAGAACGCCGGGGCCAGGCTGAGGTAGACGCCGAACACCGCGTAGGAGATGAAGCCGGCGGAGGCGGCGAGCAGGAACTCGCGGCGGCCGGTGCGCGGCAGCCGCAGGCGCTGCGGGCGCAGGTGGGCCGGGGTGGTGATGCGGGGCGGCGACGCCGGCGGGCGGCTGCGGCCGGGCATCCGGGGGTGGACGACGGCCAGCGGGACGCAGAGCGCGAGCAGGGCGATGGCGTGCAGGAGGAAGGGCGTCAGCAGCGGGTCGGAGCCGCCGGCCAGCAGGGCGCCGACGACGGGGCCGAGCGCGACGCCGCCCGCCGAGCAGGCCAGGGTGAGCTTGGCGGCGAGCGTCGGGTGGTCCGGCAGCAGGTCGCCGAGGGCGGCTCCGGCGGCACCGGTGGACAGGCCGACGGCTATGCCCTGGACGGCTCGGCCGAGGGCGAGCTGCCAGAAGCTGCCGGCGGTGGCGAACACGACGTCGCCGGCGGCGGCCAGGGCCACGGCGGGCAGGATCAGGGCGCGCCGGCCGAGGTGGTCGGACCAGTGGCCGACCACGGCCAGCACCGGGACGAGCGCGAACACGTAGACCGTGAAGAGGATCGTGGTGTCGAGCGCGGTCAGGCCGAGGCGCTGCTGGATCATCGGGTAGATCGGCGTCGCCAGGTTGGCGCCGATCAGCATCAGCAGCAGGGCGGCCGAGACCAGGCCGACGCGGACTCCGCGCATCGCGTTCCAGCGGCTGATCGCGGCGAGCTGGAGCTGGGCACGCGGCGCGAGCTCCAGGGGAAGCAGGGCCTCCGACAGTCGGCGTCCGTCGAGCTGCGCGGTGCGCAGGCCGGAGCCGGCGGGGGAGAGGTCCGCCATTGAGGGGTCTCCTGTGGCAGGGCACCACCCGGGGTCGGCGGGGTGTGCCGGCGCGCCCGTCCGGAGGCGCTGTGGTGGTGGCCGCGGTGCGGGCTCCCTGGTGGAGCGGGTGAGCTGAGGAACGGGGGCTTCGTTGCCCCACGGCCCGCGCGGGGTTGTGCACGGTGCCAAAGCGAAGGATAAGGCGTAGGCGCACGGAAACGCCGCGCGCCCCCGTGCACGCCCCCGGAGGCCGGGCACCGGGGGTGCCCGGCCTATACGCTGAGGAGGTAGATCGGTACGCGGAGCTGTTCGAGCTGACCGCTGGCTGAGGGAGAGCACACGACGATGGCCGGACGACGTCGGAAGAACGCCGGGGCTTCGGCGGCAGAGGGTACGGCCGAGGCCGTGCTGCCCGCCGACATGGAGCTCCAGGACCTCTACGGGGCGTTCGCCGCGCACGGTCTGGACGACGAGGACCTCGACGACGCGGCCGTCCTGGTGCCGCCGGTCAAGCTGCCCGCCGAGGAGGAGCTGGCCGCGCAGGCGAAGGCCGTCCCGATGTTCGGCTACGCGCTGGCGCTGGCGCGCTGGGCCGCCCCGCACCGCACGGTGGACGAGTTCGGCGACCTGGTCGAGGAGGACCGCGCCCCCGCGGCGCGGCTGCTGGGGCTGGCCCCGGCCGAGGGCGAGGTGCCGGAGGAGGCCGAGGTCGAGGCGCTGCGGGCCTGGTCGCTGGCCTGCGACCTGGACCTGGTGGAGCTGGGGACGACCGCGGCCGGGGAGCACGTCGCCGTCCCCGGGCCTGACCTGGAGCCCGCCGAGCAGGGGGACCCGGACACCGTCCTGGAGCTGTGGCTGACCGCCGCCGGGATCGTCCGGGAGCTGGCCGTGGAGGCGGACTCGCTGCCCGAGGGATCCGAGGGATCCGAGGGGCCCGGAGAGCCCCGGGAGGCCGAGGAGCCGGGGCGGGCGGCGAGCGGGAGGGCCCCGTCGGAGGCGGTCCCGGAGGAGGACGAGGACGAGGACGGCCTGAACGAGGTCGAGGAGGCCCGCGACGCCGCCGCCGAACTGCTCGACGAGGCGTTGCAGGTGCTGTACGAGACCACGGCCTTCGCCGAGCCCGGAAACGAGACGGTGCCGCTGGGTGTGCTGGCCGCGCTGCTCGTGGTGCCCGAGGGCGAGGAACCGAGCGAGGAACTGCTCGGCGACATCACCGACGTGATGGTGGCGCTGGACCCGATGCTCGGCGACCTCGCCGAGCTGGGCCTGCTGGAGTACCGCCCGATCGACCCGGAGCTGTTCGACGAGGAGGAGGGCGAGGAGCCCGCCGTCGTCGGTGAGGAGCCGCTGGACGAGGAGGAGTCGGCCCGCTTCGGGCTGGTCCGGCTCACCCCGCTCGGCCAGTACGGGATCCGGCAGTGGCTGCTGGAGGACGGCTACGACGCGCCGCTGGTCGGTGAGCTGGCCCAGGGCGACGCGGCGGAGCTGCTGCGCGGGGTGTGCGAGTCGGCCAACGTGCTGCCGGAGGAGGAGCTGAGGGTCTGGGTGGCCGGCCGGGAGCCGGTCGGGGCGGCCCGGGAGCTGCTGGCGGCGGCGCGCGGCGACGACGGGTACGGGCCGCTGCGCCGGATGCTGTGCGTCTCGGCGCTCAACCTGCTGGGGCCGAGCGCCGAGCCCGCCGTCCGGGAGGTGCTGGACGACCCGGAGCTGGGCGGTTCGGCGCGGGCCTGGCTGTCCACGCAGGGCGCCTCGGACGTGCCGGCGCCCTCGCGGGCGATGGCGCTGTGGACGGTGGTCGACACCTTCGCCGCCCAGCTGCTGGACAACGGCGGCGACGCCGAGCTGCTGCGCGAACTGATCACCGACCTGCCGGTGAACGGCGATCCGGTGGAGTGGTTCGGCGAGTTGTGGCGGGTCGACCACCCGTACACGGCGGACGTCCTGGAGGCGATCGGCGAGCTGCACCCGGACCGGGCGCTGGCCAAGGAGGCGCGCAAGGCGGCCTTCAAGGCGCGGTCCCGGGGGTAGCGGACCGGGGCGGGCCGGAGGCGGGCGGCCCGGCCCGGGAGGGCCGGAGGGTCCGTGGTCGGGAAGCCCGGGGAAGGCCCGGGGGCTGCTACGGGAGGTCCAGCGAGCCGTCCTCGGTGAAGGGGAAGAACGGGTTGTGGGCCAGCTCCCACAGGTGCCCGTCCGGGTCCTCGAAGTAGCCGGAGTAGCCGCCCCAGCTGGTCGGGACCGGCGGCTTGACCACGACGGCGCCGGCTTCGACCGCCGTCCGCAGCGCGGCGTCCACCAGCGCGGGGGACTCCAGGTTCACCGCGAGGGTGACGCCGCGGAAGGAGGGCTCACCGGTGGCGGGCACGCCCGCGTCGGCGGCCAGCTCCTCGGTGGGGAAGAGGCCCAGCACGGAGTCGGCGGTGCGGAACCAGACGATCTCCGGGCTGGAGGCGGCACTGCGCTTCCAGCCGAGGCTCTCGTAGAAGCGGGCGCTGCGGTCGAGGTCGGACACCCCGAGGGTGACGATGCTGATCCGGGCGGGGAAGCCGGGCTGTCCCGGGCTGCTCTGTTCTGGTGTGCTCTGTTCGGTCATGCGGCCAGCGTAGGGAGGGCGGCTGACAACCCGGGCGTCTGACACGGCCGCCCGCCCGGCCACCGGCGCCCGGCCGCCCGCTCGCCTGCCGGGCCGGCCTCCCGCTCGCCTGCCGGGTCGGCCACCCGCTCGCCTGCCGGGTCGGCCACCGCCCCGGCATGGTGGCCGAGCTGATGACCCGGCAGCTCCCGGCACGTAAGGTGGCGTCAGCGGTGCGGGCGCGAGGACTCGGGGGTGCGGCAGAGGATGGTGCGGGAGAGCGGCGGAAGGCCCCAGGAGTGCAACGGTGGCGGGTCCGGCCGGACCCGGCTGGGCGGGCAGGATCGTTTCGCCGACCAGGAGGAGTTCTCCCGCCGGACCCTGGCCGCGCTCGACTTCCCCGTCTACGGCGTGACCGCCGGGCCGGCCCGCTGCGGCGAGGCGCTGGCCGCCTTCGAGACCTGCGGCGGCGACCTACGGTGGGTCGAGGTGCAGTGCGGCGACTGGAGCTCCGTCGCCGGCCCGTACGTGACCGTGCGCACCTACCGCCCCGGGGCCGAGCAGGGTGAGCCGCTGCCCGAGCTGGAGGACGTGGTCGAGGACGAGCGCGACCGGGTCTACGAGCAGTTGGGCGTCGACGAGGGCGACGGCCCGGGCCGGGTACGGGCGTTGCGCGAGTGGATCACCGTGGACGGCGAGCCCTGCGCGGTGGAGGTGCACGAGGACCGGCCGGTGGCGCCGGTGGGAACGGAACCGGCCCGGCCGGTGTGGGCCGGGCGGCTGCGGGTCGGCGGGCTGACCGTCACGGTGTGCGGGCGCGGGGTGGACCCGGGCGGTGTGGAACTCGGCGTGATCGCCGACTTCGAGCGCTACCTGGTCGGGCGCACCGACCTGCTGCGCGACCTCGCCGCCCGGCGGGCCCGGTCCGTGCCGGTCGAGGAGCGCGAACTGCCCGCGGTGATCGGGCTGGAGGCGCACCGGGAGCTGATCGCGCAGAGCATCGCGGAGACCGCCGCGATCGAGGCGCAGGTGCGGGCCGGGCGGACGCCGAGGCTGCCGCGCGGGCTGCGCGGGGAGGCCTGCGCGGTGCGCTGGGAGGCGGCGGTGCGCCAGCAGATGCGGCTCGCCACCGAGACGCGGGAGGAGGCGGCGGCGGCGGTGACCTCGATGGTCAACCACCTCAACCGGCTCTCCCAGCAGACGCACTGGCTGATCGGCACGCCGGCCGGGGAGGCGGCCGTGGAGGAGGTCGTGCGGTACACGGTGTTCGCCAGCGCCGTGGCGAGCCTGCCGGCGCAGCGGGCCTGGGAGCAGCTGTGGCGGGAGCGGCCGGGCGGCGGCGGGGCCGGGGTCTGGGAGGAGCACCGGCTGGCCGAGCAGCTGTGGCTGTCGGCCTGGGAGCAGTGGCGGGCGGCTCGGGGCTGACGGACGGGGCCCGGCCGGGTCGGGGCCGACCGGGTCGGAGTAAAGCACTGGTCATGCGTAGGTCATCGGTTGGCAAATGGCCGCCTGTGCGCGACGTGGGCGTCACGCCGGGTTCACCCCTGCGGCGGAGTCTGCTGGGCGTCGACGACCCGCCTCGACGCCCGTCCACCCCTCAGGAGTTGCTGCCATGTCGCTGTCCCGCCGGGACTTCGTCAACCGTTCCACCCTCGTCGGGGCCGGCGTGCTGATCGCCGGCAGTGCCGAGGTGTTGGCCAGTGCCCCCGGCGCGATCGCCGCCCCGGTCGGCGGCGAGCTGCCGGCCGCCGGTGCCGCCGGTGCAGCCGGGACCAACGCGGCGGGCGGCGCCGCGATCGGCTACGGCGCGCTGGTGCCGGACCCGGCCGGGTTGCTGTCGCTGCCGAAGGGCTTCTCGTACCGGGTGCTCAACCGCGCCGGTCAGACCCGGCTGCGCACCGGCGAGTTCACCCCGAGCAACCACGACGGCACCTCCGCCTTCGAGGACGAGCACGGCGGCAACCTGATGGTGGTCAACCACGAGCTGTCCGGCGCCCGGGCCAACTGGCCGTACCCGGTGCCGCTGACCGAGGGGCACGTCTACGACCCGGGCGCGGCCGGCGGCTGCACCATCGTGCACGCCAAGCGGGACGGCTCGGTCGAGCAGTGGGTCGGCATCGCCGGCACCGCCACCAACTGCGCGGGCGGCGTGACCCCGTGGGGCACCTGGCTGTCCGGCGAGGAGACCGAGGACAGGGCGGGCAAGAACGGCTTCACCAAGGACCACGGCTACGTCTTCGAGGTCGACCCCTTCGACGACGACTACAACCGCGACCCGCAGCCGGTGAAGGCCTTCGGCCGCTACGCCCACGAGGCCGTGGTGGTGGACCCGAAGCGCGGCCACGTGTACCTGACCGAGGACGCCTCCAACCCCAACGGCCTGCTGTTCCGCTGGACCCCGCCGGCCGGCTTCCGGCACGGCCGCCACCAGCTGCGGCGGCTCGCCCCGGACGCCGGGACGCTGGAGGCCTTCAAGGTCTTCGACTCGCACGGCAAGCTCGTCGACGACCTCTCCCGGGCCACCGAGGTCGGCACCGTGTACGGCGTGGACTGGGTCAAGGTCCAGGACCGCGACGCCCGGACCGTCTCGGTGCGCAAGCAGTTCAAGGACGGCGAGGTGACCCGGGCCCGCAAGCTGGAGGGCATGTGGTGGGGTGACGGCGGCTTCTACTTCGTCTCCAGCTACGCCCGTTCGGAGAGCCCCCGGCAGCACGACGGCCAGGTCTGGTTCTACCACCCGGCCCGCCGCACCATCACCCTGAAGGTGCTGCTGGGCGTCAACTCCGACGTGTGGGGGGACCACGACAACTTCGACGGCCCGGACAACATCACCGTCTCGCCGTACGGCGGCATCGTGATCGCCGAGGACGGCGAGGGCGTCTCGCACCTGTTCGGCGCCACCGAGGACGGGCTGGTCTACCCGATCGCCCGCAACGAGCTGAACATCGGCACCGCCGAGAAGCCGGAGTTCAGCGAGTTCACCGGGGTGACCTTCTCGGACGACGGCCGGACGCTGTTCGCCAACATCCAGACGCCGGGCATCCAGCTGGCGATCACCGGACCGTGGCGCCGGCTGAACGAGCACAGGCGCGGCCAGGGCTACGGCGCGTGAGGCGACCGGCGTCCCCGGACCGTTGAGCCCCGGACCGTCCGTCAGGCCCGGTCCGTCCGTCCGTCCGTCAGGCCCGGTCCGTCCGTCCGTCCGTCAGGCTGCCCGTGGACTACTCGTCCGCGGGCAGCCTCAGTTGCAGCATCGCCAGCAGCCGCTGCTGCGGCTGGGCGAGGTCGATGCCGGTGAGCTGCTCGGCGCGGCGCACCCGGTAGCGCAGGGTGTTGGGATGGATGTGCAGGGCGTCGGCGGCGACCCGCACCTCGCCGAGCGCGTCCAGCCAGGCGAGCACGGACTCGGCGAGCCGGGTGCCGTGCCGGCGGTCGTACGCGGTGAGCGCGGTCAGCCGCGGGTCGCGCAGGCCGGTGCGGTCCTGGAGCAGTGCCAGCATCTCGCTGACCAGCACCTCGGCCTGGACGTCGATCAGGGCCGCGACGTCGAGGTCCACCCCGCCGCGGCCCATCGCGTCCAGGATGCGGTCCGCCTGGGCGCGCGAGTCGGGCACCTGGGACAGGCCGTCGACGGTCGCGCCGATCGCGGCGCGCAGCGGGACGCCGAGGTGCTCCCGGGCGGCCGCGACCACCTCGGCCGCCCAGTCCCGCACGGTGGCCATCGCCAGGCCGGGCGGGAGCTCGGGCAGCAGCACGTAGACCCGGGACTCGATCGGGGCGAGCAGGGCGGTGCGGTGCCGGGCCGCGGTGTGCACCGAGATCAGGCCGGTGACGTCGGAGCGGTGCAGTGCCTCGGTGGTGTGCGCGCCGTACGCCAGCACGGTGGCCGGGCGGCGCAGGTCCAGGCCCAGGTGGGTGGCCAGCGACTGGGGGCCGGTGGAGCCCTCCAGCAGGCCGGTCAGCAGGGTCTGGGTGAGCCGGACGTCGGCCGACAACTCGCGGCGGCGGCGCACCAGTTGGGCCGCGGCCACCCGGGCGGCGCCGACCAGGGCCTGTTCCGCGTGCGGAGCCAGCGGCTGGGCGCCCTCCTGCACCCAGATGGTGCCCAGCGGCTGGGAGCCGGCCCGGATGCCGATCGCGAGCCGGCGGCGCAGCCCGAGCTCGGGGTGCGGCTCGACCGCGATCGGGGCGTCCGAGGTGCGCAGGTGCTGGAAGATGCCCCACTCGCGCAGCTTGGACAGGTACGGCTCCGGGCCCTGCCAGCCGAGGATGGACAGCCGCCGCAGGTCGTCGACCTCGTCGGAGTCGGAGGAGCGGGAGTAGGCGAGCACCCGGCTGGAGGTGTCCTCGATCGAGACGATGCCGTTGGTGAGCACGGCGACGGTCTGGGCGAGGGAGAAGAGGTCGCCGGCGTTGGGCTCGGGGGCGCCGGGCGCGTCCGGGGCGTCCGGGCCGGCGATGATCGCGCGGGCCAGCGAGTCCAGGTGCTCCCAGCGCGTCTCCCGGCGCACCGACAGCAGGGCGACGCCCGCGTCGGTGGCGGCCTCGCGCAGGGCGTCGGCCTGGCCGGGGCCGTCCAGCTTGACGGCGACGGCCGCCGCACCGGCCCGGCCGGCGGCGCGCAGGGCGGGGAGGGCGGCGCGGCCCCGGGCGCCGATCGCGAGGACGAGTTCACCGGGGGCGGCGGTGGGCGGGTCCTCCGGGTCCAGGATCGCGACGTCGCGGACGGGTACGTCCAAGCCCTGTGGTGCGGCCTGGAGTTCGACGAGCGGTTCGCCCAGCGACATCAGCAGTCCGCGGAGCGGGAGACCGGGGGTGGTCACTCCGGGCCCTCCTTCATCCGCTCGGACAACGCCGTGTGGTTGATTTTAGCCGGGCGGACAGAGCTGTGGTCCGTTGCTCGAAAATAGTTGACTCTGACTATTCAGGGATGGATAGTCGATACTGACCAAGAGATGAGGACGTCTCGTGGCGAAGCGACGCAAGGTGTCGAACCCGCTGGCCCTGGCAGTCCTGGCCGAACTCCTGGCCGAGCCGCTGCACCCGTACGAGATGGGGCGCCGACTCAAGGAGCACGGCAAGGACCGCGACATCAAGTACAACCGCAGCTCGCTGTACATGGTCGTGGAGCAGCTGCGGAAGGCCGGGTTCGTCGCCGAGCAGGAGACCCTCCGCGACACCCAGCGGCCCGAGCGCACCGTCTACGCCATCACGGCGGAAGGAAAGGCGGAGCTCTACGACTGGATGCGCGAACTGGTCGCCGAACCGCAGCACGAGTACCCCGCGTTCGGGGTCTCGCTGTCGCTGCTCATGGTGCTCCCGCCGGCCGAGGCCGTGGAGCTCCTGGAGCAGCGGCGGGCCGCGCTGACCGCCCAGGTGGCGGCCACCAGGGCGACGCTGCGCAAGGCCACAGAGGAGGGCGTCGGCTGGATCTTCCTGATCGAGGAGGAGTACCGGGTCGGCGGACTGGAGGCCGAGATCGCCTTCGTCGAGCGCCTCGTCCCACAGCTCCGGGAGCCGGACTTCGTCCGCTCCTGGTACGAAGAGTTCGGGAGTCTGCAGTGACTGCACCGCGTACGTCCAAGAAGGCGCTGGTCATCGGTGGCGGCATCGCCGGCCCGGTGACGGCGCTCGCCCTGCGCAAGGCCGGCATCGAGGCCGAGGTCTTCGAGGCCTACCGGACCTCCGCCGAGGGCATCGGCGGCACGTTCATGATCGCCCCCAACGGGCTCGGGGCGCTCGCCCTCCTCGGCCTGGAGGCGGAGGTCGGTCGGATCGGACAGCCCGTCGGCCCGATGGTCATCGAGGACGGCAAGGGCGGCGTGCTGGCCGAGTTCGCCGGCCTCGCCGACCTCCCGCGCGGCCGGCTGATGCGCCGCGCCGAACTGTACGAGGTGCTGCAACGGCGGCTCGCCGAGACCGGCATCGCCATCCACCACGGCAAGCGGTTGGTCGGCGTCGAGGAGGGCCCCGACGGCATCACCGCCCGGTTCGCCGACGGCAGCAGCGCCACGGGCGACCTGCTGATCGGCGCCGACGGCACCGGCTCCACCGTCCGCACCCTGATCGACCCGGCCGCACCCGCCGCCCAGTACACCGGACTGCTCGGCGTCGGCGGCTACAGCTCCCACCGGCTGCCCGGCCGGGCCGGCCGGGGCGAGTCCGTGCACTTCGCGAACGGCTCCCGCGCCTTCTTCGGCTACTGGGGCCTGGCCGACGGCAGCGGGACCGCCTGGTTCAGCAACATCCCGCAGCCCCAGCAGCTCTCCCCGGAGGCGGCCCGTGCCGTCGGAGCGGCGGAGTGGCTGCGGCGCTGCCGGGAGCTGCACGCCGAGGACCTGCCCGCCCGCGACGTGCTCCGGGCGGCCGACCCGGCGACCGTCGAGATCTTCCCGAAGCTGGAGATCATGCCCTCCGTGCCGCACTGGTACCGCGGCCGGATGGTCCTGGTCGGCGACTCGGTGCACGCCCCCTCCAACAGCTCCGGCCAGGGCGTCTCGCTGGCCGTCGAGAGCGCCGTCGAACTCGCCCGCTGCCTGCGCGACCTGCCCGACCACACCGCCGCCTTCGCCGCGTACGAGGCGCTGCGCCGGCCGCGGGTCGAGAAGATCGCCGCCGACGCGGCGCGCACCAACAGCCAGAAGGCCTCCGGGGCGGTCGGGCGGATGGTCTTCCGGCTGCTCGCGCCGATCGCCATGCGGATCTTCATGAGCCCGGAGAAGATGCTCCGGCCGGTGCATGGCTACCGGATCGACTGGGAGCAGCGGGTGGCGCCGGTGCGGGTGCCGGGGACCGGGGCGGGGCGGCACGGGCGGGCCGCCTGAGCCGGGTGCGCGGTCGATCCTTCGTCAGGGGTTCCCGGGCGAGGTGGTCGTGACCGCGACGTGACCGGTTTCGTCGGCGCGGACAACGCCGTACGGGGGAATTTAGCCGCCCGGCCAATCATGTGGCCGGGCGGGCAGGAATAGCGTTCGTGCTGTGGCCGGTGTGCGACCCGCGCCGGCAATCCCCCCGCACTGAACGAAGGAGAGCGTGCGCTCTATGGACGCTGTGACCCAGGTCCCCGCGCCGGTGAACGAGCCGGTCCACAGCTACGCCCCCGGCAGCCCGGAACGGGCCCGTCTGGAGGCCAAGCTGAAGGAGCTGGGCGGCCAGGAGCCGGTCCAGCTGACCATGACGATCAACGGTGAGCGCCGGATGGGCGGCGGCACCGAGATCCACGTCGTCCAGCCGCACAACCACGCGGCTCGACTCGGGACCCTGCGCAACGCCACCCAGGCCGACGCGCAGGACGCCATCGACGCTGCCCTGGCCGCCGCCCCGGCCTGGCAGGCGCTCTCCTTCGACTCCCGCGCCGCGATCTTCCTCAAGGCCGCCGACCTGCTGGCCGGCCCCTGGCGCGAGACCCTGGCCGCCGCCACCATGCTCGGCCAGTCCAAGACCGCCCAGCAGGCCGAGATCGACACCCCCTGCGAGCTGGTCGACTTCCTGCGCTTCAACGTGCACTTCGCCCGCCAGATCATGGCCGAGCAGCCGATCTCCTCGGACGGCGTGTGGAACCGCAGCGACCACCGCCCGCTGGAGGGCTTCGTCTACGCGATCACGCCGTTCAACTTCACCGCGATCGCCGGCAACCTGCCGACCGCGCCCGCGCTGATGGGCAACGTCGTGCTGTGGAAGCCGTCCCCGACCCAGCAGTTCTCCGCGCACCTGCTGATGCAGCTGCTGGAGGAGGCCGGCCTGCCCAAGGGCGTCATCAACATGGTCACCGGCGACGGCCTGGACGTCTCCGCCGTGGCGCTCAAGCACCCGGCGCTGGCCGGCATCCACTTCACCGGCTCCACCGCCACCTTCCAGCACCTGTGGCGCGAGGTCGGCAACAACATCTCGCAGTACCGCACCTACCCGCGGATCGTCGGCGAGACCGGCGGCAAGGACTTCCTGGTCGCCCACCCGTCCGCCGACCCGAAGGTCCTGAAGACCGCGATGACCCGCGGCGCCTTCGAGTTCCAGGGCCAGAAGTGCTCGGCGCTGTCGCGGGCCTACGTCCCGGCGTCGCTGTGGGCCGGTCTGAAGGACGAGTTCGCCGCCGAGGTCGACGGCCTCACCATGGGCGACGTCACCGACCTGTCCAACTTCATGTCCGCGGTCATCGACGAGCGCGCCTTCGCCAAGAACAAGGCCGCCATCGACCGCGCCCAGGCGGACCCGCAGGTCGAGGTCCTGGCCGGCGGCACCTACGACGACTCCGTCGGCTACTTCGTCCGCCCGACCGTCCTGGTCTGCCAGGACCCGGCGAGCGAGTACTTCAAGGACGAGTACTTCGGCCCGATCCTGGCCGTGTACGTCTACGAGGACGAGAAGTACGACGAGATGCTGGCCCAGATGGAGTCGGTCTCGGCGTACGGCCTGACCGGCTCGATCATCGCCCAGGACCGCGCGGCCGTCGAGCACGCGATGGAGAAGCTGCGCTTCGCGGCCGGCAACTTCTACATCAACGACAAGCCCACCGGTGCCGTCGTCGGCCAGCAGCCCTTCGGCGGCGGCCGGGCCTCCGGCACCAACGACAAGGCCGGTGCCAAGCAGAACCTGGCGCGCTGGACGTCGACCCGCTCCATCAAGGAGACCTTCGTGCCTCCGACGGACTACCGCTACCCGCACATGGGCTGACCAGCCCAGCGCATGGGCTGACCCGCTTCCCGCACGCGGGTCGACCAGCCCTGCTGCCGGCCAACCGGTTCGCCCCGTAGCCGCCGGTCACCCGCGACGCCCGGTCCCGCAGCCGGGCGTCGCCCCCGCCGGGGCGGCGGCTCCACCCCCGTACCGCCGCCCCGGCCCTCTTTCTGCCACCCTTGGAAACACCAGCTCCAGGAGTCACGATGCTCCGTTCCGTCCTTCTCGCGGCCTCACGGTCCCCGCAGGTCCGCACCGTGGTCGAGAAGTTCCCCCCGACCCACGCCATAGTCGAGCGCTTCGTCGCCGGTGAGGCCCTCGACGACGCCGTCACCGCCTGCGACGACCTGGTCGCCACCGGCCGCAAGGTCACCCTGGACCACCTCGGCGAGGACACCCGGGACGCCGCCCAGGCAGCCGGCACCGCGGAGGCCTACGAGCACCTGCTCAAGGCCCTCAAGGAGACCGGCCTCGCGGCCGGCGCCGAGGTGTCCGTCAAGCTGTCGGCCGTCGGCCAGTTCCTCCCGGTGGACGGCGAGAAGATCGCGCTGGAGAACGCCCGCCGCATCTGCGAGGCCGCCGCCGACGCCGGCACCACGGTGACCCTCGACATGGAGGACCACACCACCACCGACTCCACCCTCGCCATCGCGCGCGAGCTGCGGGCGGACTTCCCCTGGCTGGGCATCGTGCTCCAGGCCTACCTGCGCCGCACCGAGGCCGACTGCCGGGAGTTCTCCGGCGCCGGCTCGCGCGTGCGACTGTGCAAGGGCGCCTACAAGGAGCCCGAGTCGGTCGCCTTCCAGGGCAAGCAGGAGGTCGACCTCGCGTACGTCCGCGCGCTCAAGATCCTGATGGCCGGCGAGGGCTACCCGATGATCGCCTCGCACGACCCCAACATGATCAAGATCGCCGGCCAGCTGGCCGAGTGGAACAACCGCACCCGGGACTCCTTCGAGTACCAGATGCTGTACGGCATCCGCCCGGAGGAGCAGCTGCGCCTCGCCGGCGAGGGCAACACCATGCGGGTCTACCTCCCGTACGGCCAGGAGTGGTACGGCTACTTCATGCGCCGCCTCGCCGAGCGCCCGGCCAACCTCACCTTCTTCCTGCGCGCCATGGCCACCCGCAACTAGCGCGCCCCGCATGCCGAACGGCTCGCACCCCCTGTGTGGGAGGGGGTGCGGGCCGTTTCGTGCTTCCTACGGGAAGTCCTTCGTGTCCGAGTCGCACGCGAACGGGGCGGGGATGGCGAGTGGCTCGCCGAAGGCCGCCAGGGGCACCTCGGTGTACTCGTCCCGGTGGGGTCTGCCGAACAGCTCGAGCTGCGACTTCTCGCGGTCGACCAGGAGGTACAGCGGGATACCGGCCCGGGCGTAGCAGTGTCGCCTGGTGATGCGGTCCTGGTCCGGCTTGGTGGCGGTCACCCCTGCGACCATGGCCACGCCGTCAGGCTCCATCCAGGACGGGGCGTCCCGGAAGAGACGGAGTTCCTCGGGAACGAACGTGGATGTCGGCCTGCGACGGTGGGTCCGCGATCGGTTGGCCATGCGCTGCAGCACTCACGATGCCCCTCTCTTCACACGGGCGGCACGCTGTTCGTCGCCGGGTCGGACCGTGCAGCGCACGGTGGAGTTTCACTCGGTGGTGTGAGTCCAGGGCTCGGCTAGGATTCCGGCGCTGGTCAACTGGGGTTTCGACGGGAGGAGTTGGGATGCTCAAGGAGTTCGCGGGGCTGTCCACGGCGGTGGTGGCGGACGCGTGTGTGCGGGTCGGGGTGGCGTTGCGGGCGGCGCCGGTGGGGGTCGGTGCGGTGGTGCCCGGGGCGCGGGTGGCGGGGCGGGTGCTGCCGGTGCGGCACTACGGGAGCGTGGACGTGTTCCTGGAGGCGTACGGGGCGGCGCGGGACGGGGACGTGCTGGTGATCGACAACGGCGGGCGGACGGACGAGGCCTGCATCGGGGACCTCGCCGTGCTGGAGGCGCGGGCCGCCGGGGTGGCCGGGATCGTGGTGTGGGGGCTGCACCGGGACACCCGGGAGTTGCTGGAGATCGGGCTGCCGGTGTTCAGCTACGGCGCGCTGCCGCTGGGGCCGATGCGCCTGGACGGGCGGGAGCCGGAGGCGCTGGTGTCGGCGCGGGTCGGGCCGCACCTGGTGGGCACCGAGGACGTGGTGTTCGCGGACGGGGACGGCGTGGTGTTCGTACCGGCCGACCGGGTCGGGGAGGTGCTGGAGGCGGCCGAGGGCATCGCCCGGACCGAGCGGGCCCAGGCCGAACGGATCACGGCCGGGGACACGCTGCGCCGGCAGACCGCCTTCGACGACTACCTGGAGCGGCGCGCCGCCGACCCGGCGTACAGCTTCCGGCAGCACCTGCGGCGGGTCGGCGGGGCGATCGAGGAGTGAGCCGCCCCTACAGCGGCCGGTACATGACGTGCAGGCCGACGTAGCCCTCGACCGGGTGATGGAAGGCCTCCGGGACGGTCCCGACGATCTCGAAGCCGAGGGAGCGGTAGAGGTTCACGGCGTGGTGGTTGGTGGCCACGACCGCGTTGAACTGCATGGCGCGGAAGCCGGCCCGGCGGGCCCAGTCGAGGCTGTCCTCGACCAGGGCCCGCCCGATGCCCCGGCCGTGGTGAGCCGGATCGACCAGGTAGCTGGCGCTGGCCACGTGCGAGCCGTTGCCGGGGCGGTTGCGGTTCATGGTGGCGGTGCCGACGACCCGCCCCTCGGCGTCCACCGCGACGACCGTGCGGTCGGGGGCGGAGTGCATCCACCACTGCCGGCCCGTCTCCGAGTCCATGTCGAGGGGGTACGGGAAGGTCTCGCCGGCGGCGACGACGGACCGGAAGAACGGCCAGATGGCCGGCCAGTCCTCGGGAGTGGCTTCGCGAAGGAGCATCCGTCCAGGATGATCGCGGAAGGGGTGGCCGGGCCACCGGTTTTCCGCCCTCGGCCGGGCCCCGTGCGGCGGCTTCGGGGCGCCCGGCCCGCTGCCGTTCCGTCGCAGGGCCGCCGCCGCTCAGCCGCAGGCCCGCCGCCGCTCAGCCGCCGAGGACGGCGGTCCTGACCCGGGCGGCGGCGAAGGCCTGGCCCCGGGCGTTGGGGTGCACCAGGGCGTACCTGAGCGGGATGATGCTGGTCAACACGCCGTCCAGCCAGTGGTCCGCGTCGCAGACGCTGTGTCCGGCGGAGTCGGCGTAGAGGTCCACGAAGGTGCCGCCCCGGGCGGTGGTCTCCTGGGCGATGAGGGCGTTGAGCGGTTCCAGGACGGCGGCGCGGGCCCAGGCGAGGTCGCCGGTGGTGACGGTGGAGAACTGCAGGAGGTCGCCGTAGGTGCAGAGGGCGGCGTTCTCGGGGACGAGGTGGGGGTAGCCGACGGAGACGATGCGGGCGGCCGGCGCCTTCGTCCGCAGCGTGCCGAGCATGGCCGAGTAGTGGGTGCGCAGCTCCGCGAGCAGGCCCGGCAGCCGGGGGTCGTACTCGTCCTTGCAGGGCGTGCCCCGGTTGAGGCTGGTGGCGCCCAGCATGATGCAGTCCTTCAGGATCCCGGCGAAGCCGAGGTCGTTGCCGCCGACCCCGACGGTGATCACGTCGGTGTCCGGGCCGACCGCGTCGGCCTGGGGCGGGACGGCCGGGTAGGGGGCGTCGGGGTCGGTGCCGAGCGGCGGGAGCGGGCGGCCGGACGGGCTCTGCTTGTTCGCGGACACGTCCAGGACGGTGGCGCCGCTGCAACTGACGTTGCGCAGGCTGACCCGGGAGCCGAGGTCGCGCCGGAGCACCTCGGGGTAGGACCCGGTGGTGCGGCCGCAGCCGTCCGCGGGCGCGGTCAGCTCACCGGTGGCCTCGATCACCCCCGCGGTGTAGGAGTCGCCGAGGGCGGCCCATGTGAGGGTGCCGGAGCGGGATGCCGGGCCGCCGACGGCTTGGGAGGCGGCGGCCAGGGAGGCGGTGGGGGTGGTCGGGCCGGCCGCGAGTGCGAGGGCGGTGCCGGCGACGGCGAGGCGGGACAGGAAGCGTGGCACGGTCTCTCCTCAGCGGGTGCGGGGGAGAGTGAGGTTCACCCCCCTGAGAAACAATCGAGTCGATTCGTGGACGACTTGATGCCTCGGAGGGGTGAATCCAGGGTCGGTGCCGGGGCGTTGCCGGTCAGATCAGCGCGGCGGAGGGCTCGATCATCGCCCGGGCGGTCTTGCCGTCGACGTACTCGCCGAGCGCCGTCATCTCCCACTCGCCGGAGGCGCGGCGGACCAGCTTGCACATCACCACGCCGGTCCGGGGCTCGGAGTGGGTGAGGTCGAAGCGGACCAGTTCCTCGTCGCTCCGGGCGTCCACCAGGCGGCAGTAGGCGTCCCGCACCTCGGTGAACTTCTGGCCGGAGAAGGAGTTGACCACGAAGACCAGCGCGTGGACCTCGGCCGGGAGCCCCTCCAGGTGGACGGTGATCGCCTCGTCGTCGCCGCCCTCGCCGCCGACCAGGTTGTCGCCGGAGTGGGCGACCGCGCCGTCGAAGATGTTCAGCTTCATGAACCAGGCCGTCTCCAGCCGCTTGCGCTGGGCGTCGAAGGCCAGGCACGAGGCGTCCAGGTCGATGTCGCGACCGCGGGCGGCGGACTTCCAGCCGAGGGCCATCCGGACGGAGGAGAGGAAGGGGCGGCCGTTCTTCACCAGGGAGACGGAGCTGCCCTTGACCAGGTTGACCCGGCCCTTGTCCAGGGTGATCTTGGGGCGGTCGGCCGGGGCCGGCGGGGCGGCGGGTGCCGCGGGCGGGGCCGGCGGCACGGGCGGGGCGCCGACCAGGGCGATCCGCGGGTCGACCGGCGCGACCGGGGCCGCGGGCGGGGCGGCCGGGACGGGCGGCAGCGGCGGCTCGGCCGGGGGGTTGAACTGAACGGTCGGGGCGCTCGGCGGGTACGGCGCGCTCGGCGGGACGGGAGCCTGGTTCGGCGCGCTCGGCGGGGCCGAGGTGGGGGCCGGGGTGGGGGCCGGAGCCGGCGCCGGGGTGTGGGGCGCGGGGGCGGGTGAGTCGTCCACGCTGACGCCGAAGTCGGTGGCGATGCCCGCCAGGCCGTCGGCGTACCCCTGGCCGACGGCGCGCACCTTCCAGGCCCCGCCGCGCCGGTAGACCTCCACCACGATCAGGGCGGTCTCCCGGCCCAGCCGGGGCGGGGTGAAGGTGACCAGTACGGCGCCCGTGTCGGCGTCCCGGACGGTCGCGGTGGGCTCGATCCCGGCGAAGGTGGAGGTCTGGTCGGCCGGGCTCGCGGTGACCACGATCTTGCTGATGTCGGCGGGGACGGCCGGGGTGTCGACGGTGATCGCGTCCGGCGCTCCGGCGGCCGCCGGGCGGAGGGTGACGCCGGGGCCGTTCGGGGCGTTGAAGAAGACGAAGTCGGCGTCCGAGCGGACCTTGCCGGCATCGGTCAGCAGCAGGCCGGAGACGTCCAGCGCCTTGGGCGCGGTGACCTCGACGGTCACCCGCGCGGCGGTCAGCGGTGCGTTGCCGCCTTGGGTCAGGACGGTGGACACGGACTCCTCCTCGGGTGCGGAACGACGGCCGGGGCCGGGGGCCGGTGGGGCCTCCGGTCCGGGTGCTGCACACAGTAACGAACGAGGGTGCGGGGATGCGCCCGACGGGAGCCGAGCTGTCCGGTCGCCGGAGGTCCGATGTGCCGACGGCGGGTCAGCTGGCCCGCGCTGTGGCCCGATCGGCCCGTCGGGCGGTGAGCTGTGGACGGCGGCCGGCGGCCGGTCAGCGGGGTGCGTGGGCCGCCGGCCGGTCAGCGGGGCGCGTGGGCCGGCGGCTGGGCTGGCTGCGGCAGCAGTGGGCCGAAGCCGCCGAGCGCGGCGACCGCCCGGGGGTGGTCGATGCCGAAGGCGGCGGCGTTCCAGCCCTGCGGCGGGGCCGACGTGCGCACCTGGCCGACCGGGCCGGCCGGGCGCGCGCCGTGGACGGCGAAGCCGTAGCGGCCGGGCTGGACGTCCGTCCCGGGTGGGGTGGTGAAGCGGTAGACCAGGGTGCCGCGCTCCTGCTGGACGGTCACCACGGCGCCCGGCAGGTCGGTCCAGGCGGTGCCGCTGCCGGGGGCCAACTCGCCCGGAGCGAGCCGGAGTTCCGCCTGCAGGGCGGTGACCCGTTCGGTCACCGAGAGCTCCAGCGCGTGCCGGAGGCCGTCGCGCCCGAGCGGGGTGACCCGGCCGGTGCCGGTCAATGCCTGGTCCGCCTCCGTGTCGGTGGGGTCGGCGGGGGCGGGGGTGTCGCCGGTGGGGGTGTCGCCGGTGGAAGCGGGGGTGTCGCCCGTCGGGGTGGCGCCGGGGCCCGGGGAGGTGCCGTCGTGGGCGCCCCCGAGGGCGGCCCCCACGCCTCCGAGGGCGGCCCCCACGCCTCCGAGGTCGCCCGGGACCAGGGCGGACGGCGGCGGCAGCGGGCTGCCGGGAGCGGGCTGGGCGGACGGGCCGGGGGTGACCGGCCGCAGCCCGGGCAGGTGCGGCGCCTGCGCGGTGCCCACCTGGGCGCCGCCCGCCGGCGCACCGCCGGTCTGGGCGCCGCCCGCCTGGCCGCCGTCCGCCGGCGCGCCGCCCGCCGGGCCGTACGGGGCCGTCGGCGGCTGCGCCGAGGGCGAGGGGCCGGCCGGAGTGTCCGCGCCCGCTCCGGTGTTCGCGGCGGGGACGTCGGCGGAGGACCGGGGCTCGCGCCCGGCCGAGGCTTGCCCGTCGGCGGAGGCCTGCCCGCCGGTCGAGGGCTCGACCCTGGCGGAGGCGCCCGCCGGAGGCTTGGCGGAGGTCCCGGTGGCGGCGGCGTTCGCGGGAGCGGACGGGTGCGCCGAGGGGCGCCCGGTGGGCCTGGTGCCGGGCGCGCGGTCGGAGGGCGCGGGGCTGGCCGGTGTCCGTTCGGCGGCCGCCTCGGCCTGGTCGGTGGTGCCGGGGGTGGGCGGCGGGGTGGTGCCGACCCGGGCCACGCCGGCCCGCCGGCCGATGCCCTGCTGTTCGTTGAGCAGGAGGGTGGTGGCGATGCTGATGCCCACGACGGTGGACATCGCCATCGCGGCGCCGGAGAAGCGCAGGGTGGGCAACCGGAACCGGCCGCCGAACGGGCGCGGCCGTCCGTGCCGTCCGTGCCGTTCGGGCTCGTGCCGCACATCCCGCGCGGTGTCCTCGCGCGCAGCCAACCGGACCCCTCCCTCCCCGAAGTCGCCGTCGCGTCGGCCGTATTCTCCCACGCACGTGGCGCCGGGCCCGGATCCGACCGGTTCGCACCGGTTCCGCCGCCGCCCCGCGTCGGGAGGGGGAGAGCGTACCAGCGGGCGGCCGCACTGCGGACAGGATCCATCCACTTCGTGGACACCCGTTCGACAGGCGGAAGTTGACGGTCCGTCTGACAAGGTCGGGTAAGGGGTGAGCGGTGCGGACGGGGGTTATTGCAACCCCCTTGCAACCCTTGCCCGTCCGGTCGCCGGTGGCGCAGGCTGATGGCATCCCGCGCCGTTCCCGGAGAGTCCGTCATGCCGCCCGACCCGCTGTCCGCAGCCTCCAGTGCCCCCCTCGCCGCCACCCCCACGGGCGGCGATGGGGGCGGCTCCACCGCCGCTCCGGCGGCGGTGGAGGAGGTGCTGGTGCTGCGGATCTCCCTGGGTGAGGAAGTGGTCGGCGAGGTGCACACCCGGTTCCGCTTCGACGCCTCGCGCCCGTACGAGGTGCTGCTGACCTTCCACCAGGGGCGGCCGGACGAGGCGGACTGGGTGTTCTCCCGCGACCTGCTGCGCGACGGCCTGCGCTCGCTCAGCGGCCAGGGCGACGTCAAGCTGTGGCCGGCCTACTGCCCGTGCCACGGATCGACGTTGCACCTCGCGCTCGAATCCCCGCACGGCAGCGCCCTGTTGGAGGCCTCCAAGCCCCGCGTCCAGGACTGGCTGGACCGCACCTACGCACTGGTCTCCGCCGATCAGGAGCGGGAGTGCGGCCCCACCGACGACCAGCTGGCCGCACTGCTCGCGGGCGGCTGAGCGCCGACCGCACCGCGCCCCGCGGAGCGCTGGGAGGGCAGCGGCGCCGGGGCTCCCGGCAGCCGGACGGTGCCCGCCGCGAGCTCGGCGCGCAGTCGGCGCACCGCCGGGGCGGTGGAGGAGGGCAACAGGTCGTACGGGTCCTCCGGACCGTCCACGGTGACCAGCACCGAGTCGGCGAACCGGTACGGCCGGTGGGCCAGCAGCCCGCCCAGGTAGCGGCGCAGCCGGGACAGTTCGGCCCGGACCGTCACCGTCCGCCGCGCGTCGCCGAACAGCGCCTCGGCGAGCTGGGCGGCCGTGCTGCCCTCGCGCGAGGTGGCCAGCAGGAGCAGCAGTTCGGCGTGGCGCGGGCTCACCGGGTGCGACCAGCTGTCGGCCGCGCCCCGTACGGACAGTTCGGCGCGGTCCGGGCGGCGCAGGTCGAGCCGGAGCCGGGCGCCCTCGGCCTGTTCGGCGCCGACGGTGCCGGAGCCGTCCTCCTCGGGCGGGCGGACGGGACGCACCAGCCAACCGCCCGCGAGCGGCTCCAGCACGCACTCGCCGAGCCCGGGCACCCACTGCACGGCCGCCGGTGCCCAGCCCTCGCTGGGCACCCGCACCCGGCTGGGCGGCGGCAGCCCGGCCGCGGCGGCGGTCCAGCCGGCCGCGTCCACCACCAGGGCCGGGCCGCCGACCCGGGCGAGCAGCGGGGCGGCCAGGCTGCGCAGCTGGTTCAGCGCCTCCAGCCGGTGGGCGCGCAGCTCGGTCTCGGCGAGCCGGGCGGCCGTCGCGGTGAGTTGGAGCAGGAACGGGCGGACGTTGTGGGCCGGGCCGCTGAGGTTGATCGCGCCGACCAGCCGTCCGGTGGCCGGGTCGTGCACGGGCGCGGCCACGCAGGTCCAGGTGTGGTGGCTGCGCAGGTAGTGCTCGGCCGAGTGGACGTGCATCGGGCGCTGGGTGCGCAGCGCGACGGCGATGCCGTTGGTGCCGACGCTCTCCTCGGTCCAGCGGGCGCCGGTGACGAAGCCGATCCGGTCGGCGCTGCGGCGCAGCCCGCGCTCGCCGTCCTGCCACAGCACGTGGCCCTCGGCGTCGGCGACGGCGAGGATCAGCGGGGCCGGCTCGGCCGATCCGAGCAGGGTCTCGCGCAGCAGCGGCATGACGGTGCCCAGCCCGCTGGCGCGGCGGCGCTGCTCCAGCTCGGCCGGCCCGAGCAGCACGGTGGCCGCGCCGGCGTCGGGGTCGAGGCCGAGGCGTTGCAGCCGGGCCCAGGAGTCGCCGATCTCGGGGCGGGGGCCGATCGGGCCGGGCCCGCCCACCTCGCGGAAGGGGAGCTCGCGGGCGGCGGCGTCGGCGAGGGCGCGTTCGTGGACCCTGGCCAGTTCCGCCGCGGTCGGCGGGGTGCGGCGCTCTGGTCGTCGGGACTGCCGTCCGGTCTGCCGCACTCGCGTTGCTCCTCGCCGCCGTTCGAGGACGCGCCGGGGCCGACGCGCTGACGAAAGCGTACGGGTGCGATGGGCCGGTGGGCATGGGGTATGCCAACTCGGCATACCGGTCGGTACGAAAACCGCCCGGGGCGGTTCAGCGTCGCACGCCGGGTTCGTGCTGGGCGGCCTCGACGGTGTGGTGCAGGTCGGCGGTGGCCTCCAGGGCGGCGCCGGTGGTCAGCGCCAGGCAGGCGGCCAGGGCCAGGGCGACGGCCCGCGACCGGGTGCCGTGGGCGGTGGCCGGTCCGGGTCGCAGCAGCGCGGCGACCCGGCGCGGGACGGGCCCGGCGTGGGCGGCGGCGACCAGCCGGGGCCGGGTCGGCCAGGGGGACCGGTTCGCGGCGAGGGCGGCCCGGCCGACCGCGCGGGCGGTCACGGTGCGGTCGCCGACCCGGGCCGCTGCCACCTCGTCGGCCCAGCGCTCCAGGTGGTACCCGAGGGGCGCGCGCAGCGGGCGGAGCGCCGGGTGGACGGCGGCGGCGTGCTCGGCGAGGGCGAGGAAGACGTGGTGGCGGGCGGCCAGGTGGGCGCGCTCGTGGGCGAGCAGGGCGGCGCGCTCCGGTCCGTCGAGGGCGCGCAGCATGCCGGAGGTGACCACGATCCGGCCGGGTTCGGCCGGTCGGCCCGGGCGGCGCAGACGGCCGGGCAGGGCGAAGGCGTCGGCGCTCTCGTCGTCCAGCACGGTGAGCGGGTGGTCGCCGGGCCCGTGCAGCAGGGCGGTGAGCGGGTTGCGGCGGCCGGGCAGCGGCCAGCGCGCGGCGCGTCCCCGGCGCACGGGGGCGCGCCGGGGGCGCGTGTCCGGATGCTGGGCGTCGGCGTGGGCGTGGGCGTGGGCGTCGGCGTCGGTGTCGGCGGCGGCGTGGGCGTCGGCGTGGGCGGCGGCAGAGGCGGAGTCGGAGGGGGTCGGGCCGGCGGGCAGGGCGGCCCGGGCGGTCCGGAGGTCCAGCCGGCGGCGCCGGGCGGTGCGTACTGCCAGCGCGGCGAGCGCGCCGAGCGCCAGGCCGGCCGCGGCGGCCACCAGCGGGGCGTCCGGCGCGACGGCGGTGAGCCAGGGCAGCGAGAGGTGGCCGAGGGCGGCGACCGGCGGCAGGTGGAGCAGCCCGGCGGCGGCGAGCAGGCCGAGCGAGCACAGGGTGCCCCCGGCCAGGACGGCGGCGGTGCCGGCCAGCAGCCAGGAGGCCGTCCGGGGCGCCAGCGCGTCGGCGAGGCGGCGGGCCAGCGGAACGGTCAGGAAGGGCAGCAGCAGCGGGGCCCAGACGGCGAGGATCACGGCGTGCCGGCCTCCTGGCCGTCCACGGACCCGCCGGCGCCGTCGCCGAGCAGTTCGCGCAGCAGTCGCTCGTCCTCGGCGGAGAGGTCGGACACGAAGCGGGCGAGCACGGTGGAGCGGTCGGCCTCGCGGCCGAGCTCGGTGTGCATCCGGCGGGCGGCGAGGCCCGCGGTGTCCTGGACGGTCGGGGTGTAGGCGTAGGCGCGGCCGGCGCGGGTGCGCTCGACCGTCCCCTTGTCGTGCAGCCGGGCCAGGATCGTCGCGATGGTGGTGCGGGCGAGGTCCCCGCCGAGCGCCGTCTGGACGTCCTGCGGCGTCATCGGCTGCCGGGCCGACCAGAGGGCGGCCAGCACCTCGGCCTCCAGCTCCCCGGCGGGCCGGCGGGCGGACGGTAGGTCGGACATGGCGGCGCTTCCTCCAGCGATCGTCTACAGTCATGTAGACCGTCTACGTTACTGTAGACGGTCGGGGCGGGTCCGGCTGCGAACCGCCCTCCAACGTACGGGAGGTTCGCCGGCCTTGCTCCAGTTCCCCGTCGACGCGGCTCACCTGGCGGTGAACCCGTTGGACGCGTCCTCGCTCCTCGCCGCCTTCGGCGCGCTCGGCATCGCCGTGGTGCTGTTCGCCGAGACCGGCCTGCTGGTCGGTTTCTTCCTGCCCGGCGACTCGCTGCTGTTCACCGCCGGCCTGCTCTGCGTGCCCGGCGCCGTCAAGGGCCCGCAGCTGCACCTGTGGCAGGTACTGCCGGCCGCCCTGGCCGGGGCGCTGGTCGGCGCCCAGGTCGGCTACCTGGTCGGCCGGCGCGGCGGCCGGGCCCTGCTGCGCCGCACCCGCCGGAAGAGCCTGCTGGACGGCGTCGAACGGGCCGAGCAGCTGCTGGCCCGGTACGGGCACGGCAAGGCGATCGTCCTGGCCCGGTTCATCCCGGTGGTCCGAACGGTGCTGAATCCGCTCTGCGGCGTGCTCGAAGTGCCCGTCCGCTCGTTCACCGTCTGGCAGGTGGCCGGCGGTGCGGTGTGGACCGTCGGGGTCGTGCTGGCCGGGTACGGGCTCGGGTCCTCCGTACCCGGCATCGACCGATATCTGCTGCCGATCATCGGTCTGGTAGTAGTTGTCTCCGTGCTCCCCATTGTTCTCGAACTGTTCCGCGCCCGGCAGGCGCGCCGTCACGGAGGTGACGTGTGATGTCCCCACGGGCCCTGGCCGTCTACGACGGCAGCGGCATCGACGGCAGCCTCTACACCCGGGTCAACGGGTGGGCGCAGTCGGCCCCGCACTGGCTGAACGACGTGATCAAGGTCTGGTCGGCGATCGGCCTCGGACTGTTCGCCGTCTTCATGGTCTACGCCTGGTTGCGGGCGCGCGGCGCCGACTCGGCGACAATGGCCAAGGTGCTGGCCTCGCCGGTGATCGTGGTCGTCGCCTACGGCGTCAACTCCGTGCTCAAGAGCGTCGTCGACGAGCTCCGGCCCTGCGCCCAGATCCGCGGCAGCGTCTCGCTGGAGACCTGCCCGGCCACCGGCGACTGGTCCTTCCCGAGCAACCACTCGGTGATCGCCTTCGCCGCCGCGATCGCCCTCTGGTCCGTCAGCCGCCGGCTCGGCGCCGTCGCCACGGTCTTCGCGGCGCTGATGGCCGCCTCCCGCGTCTGGGTCGGCGTGCACTACCCGCACGACGTGGTGGTCGGCGCGGTGGTCGGCACCCTGGTCGCACTCGTCCTCGCGCCGCTGGCCGGACGCTGCGGGCCGCTGGTCGACCGGATGCGCGCGAGCGCGCTGCGCCCGCTGCTCGGCACCGGCGCGGTGCCGGTCGTGACCCACGGGTACCAGCCGTACGGCACGCGGCAGCACTGACACCCCCGTCCTCGGCCCCGCCCCTTGTCCGGTTTCGGACCGCGGGTGGAGCATGTGAGCCGGGCGCGGTGCCCCTTCCCGGGGCGCCCGCCCGGCTCAGTCGTGCCCGGGGCGCGAAGGCACCGGGCGTGCCAGGGGAGGGAATGCCGAATGCCGTACCGACTCGACATCACGCAGGGGGACTGGCCCGGCGAACTGCTGCACAAGGGCGTCGAGGGACTGCTCGCCGAAGCCATGGTGCTCACCCTCGCCACCGCCGGCCACGAGAACGGTCCGCACGCCAACCTGGCCTTCTTCGCCCACGACGACGACCTCGTCCTCTACTTCGTCAGCGAGCGCTCCACCCGGCACAGCCGGCACCTCGCCGAGGAGGCCCGGGCCGCCGCCACCGTCTTCCTGCCGCCGCCGGCCTTCGGCGAGCAACTGCGCGGCCTGCAACTCACCGGAAGCGCCGGCGAGGCCCGGGGACGGCAGGCGGAGGCGGCGCTCGCGGCGTACCAGGGGCGGTACCCCTCCTTCGCCCAGGACGAGGACGTCCGGCGGCAGTACCTCACCGGCGGCGGCGCGGCGGCGCTCTACCGGTTCCAGGTCGAGGAGCTGACCGCGGTGGACGAGCCCAACTTCGGACGGCGCAACTACCTGCGGGCCCGGGTGGTGCGGGGATAGGTCAGCGCCGGGGGCGCACCCGGCCCCGCAGGGGCGCCGCCGGCCCGCCGCCTCTGCCGCCTCCGCCGCCTCCGCCGTCTCCGCCTCTGCCGCCTCCGCCGCCGCGCCGGAACGGCACCCGGCGCGGGCGGCCGTTGCGGACCACCGACACACCGAGGCCCGCGGTGGCGGCCATCATGGCCGCGTTCAGGCCCAAGGCCAGGGCCGCCTCCGCGAAGACGTCGACGTCTTCCGGAAGCCTCGCCGCCACCACGCCCCGGGGGTCGTAGCGGACGGTCAGCCGCTCCCCGACCGCGTGCGAGCGCAGCCCCGCGTACACCGTGCCGCCCGGAACCGGCACGCCGCGCCCGTCCACCAGGTCGTACGCCGAATCCGGATGCCTGCCCTGCGGGTGGTCGTGCGCCGCCGACACCCAGGCGGTGGCGGTCACCCCCGACGCGTCCAGCACCATCGCGTCCCGGGCGGACGTGACGGCCCCCAGCGCCATCAGCCACAGGATCGCCCCGAACGCCGCCACCCAACAACCGGCCGCCCCGCGCAGCCGCACCAGCCCCGCCACCCACGCGACCCCGACCGCCACCCCCAGCACCCAGGCCAGACCCGGGCTCACATACGTACTCACCAGCACCAGCCCGAACGTCCCCACCGGCACCGCCGCCACCAACGCGGCCGCCAACGCCACCGCCCCCCGCCGGCTCCCCACCCCCCCCGCCCACCCCCCCACCCACCCAAGCGGCCCCCACAGCGCACCCCAGCCGGGGTGGTGTGTAGACCCCCCCCCCCCCCGCGCCCCCCAC
>NZ_JBEPAK010000085.1:0-26514 GCF_040298565.1 Kitasatospora sp. NPDC001539
CTTGCCGGCGAAGGGGTTGTTCTCGGTGGTGGCTTGGGGGGTCCAGGGGCCGTTGAGGGTGGTGGCGGTGAAGGAGCGGAAGTAGCGGTGTTCGTCGGTGCCGCGGGCCTCGACGATCATGAGGTACTGGTTGCGGTCCTTGAGGAGCCCACGGTGATGTCGGAGCGGCCGCTGCTCCGGTAGCCCTCGGTGGCGAGGATCTCGTAGTTCATGGTGCCGAGGTTCATGCCGTTCCTGGCCCACGCGTCGAAGTGGTTAGCGACGGTGATCGTCCCGCCGGTCCGCCGGTCCCGACGGACGCTCCAGTACTGGTTGAAGGTCCTGATGCCCTCGATCGAGGGGGCGTTGTAGCGCGTCGTCTCGTAGATGTCGTAGGTGCCGCCGTCACTGGTGACGGTGCCCTTGTACGCACCGGTGGGCTTGTAGGAGCCGTAGTTGTCGACGATGTAGTACTCGACGAGCGGGTTGGTGCTCCAGCCGTAGAGCGACAGGTAGGCGTTGCCATCGGTGCTCCAGGAGCCCGAGTACGTCACCGGCTTGCGTGAGCCGGTGCCCCAGCCCTTGCCCGCGACGAAGTTGCCGGCGTTGTTCCAGGAGGTGCCGTAGCGGCCGCCGCCGTCCAGCGACATCGACACCGCACCGGTGCCCTCGGTCCAGAAGGAGTAGAAGTACCCGCCGTCCGTGCCGGTCCGGTTCGTCGTCACGGTGGCGGCGTCAGCGGTGCCGGGCAGGAGCAGGGCGGTCGCGAGGGCCGGCACCAGGAGTGGCGCTCGGCGGACGAACCGCCGGAAGCGCCCGGTCCTGCGGCTCGTGGGGTGGGGAGGATTCACGGGGGTGATCCGTTCTGCCGACGAGTGGGAACTCTGCGCTGCCGGTGACACCAGTGGATGGATGGGCCGGACGACGCCGCGCCGCAGCGCAGGGAAGAACGGCGCCAGTGTTGGCCTGCACTCGACAAGATGTCAAGACTTTCGGCGGAGTGAGCGAAAGGATCGGCGGGCTCCCGGGCCCGCCGTTCACGCCGGGAATTCCTGGTCAGGCCCATGGATCGGCGAGTGCGGCGGTGGCGTCGCCGCCCGGCCCTGCCCGGAACCGGCTGTAACTTTCACAGGTCGTTCGAAAGTTTCGCAGCGGCAGCCCGGCAGCCCGGCAGCCCTCGGCCACCAGCCTTCGCAGTCCAGTGGCGCGGACGCGCCGGCGCGCCGGCGGGCCCCGGTCATGAGCGGCGCGCAGAGCGGACCGAGCGCGTTCAGCCCGAGGCCCGGACGACCAGCCGGGTGGGCAGCACCACCGATTCGCCGGGTGCCGGGTTGCGCAGCAGCAACTCCAGGGCACGCGAGCCGAGTTCCTCCACCGGCTGGCGGACCGTGGTGAGCGCCGGGCGGCACCTGGCCGCGACGGGGGCGTCGTCGAAGCCGATCAGTGCCACGTCCTCGGGCACCCGCAGGCCGTGCCGTCGCAAGGTCCTGAGGGCGCCGGCGGCCATCTGGTCGGAGGCGGCGAACACCGCGTTCAGCTGGGGGCGCTGGTCCAGCAGCCACTGCATCGCGTGCTCGCCGGAGGCGCTGCTGAAGTCGCCGTGCGCCACGGCGGGCCGGAAGGCGAGCAGGGTGGCCATCGCGCGGTAGCCGGCCAGCCGGTCCGACCCGGCGGCGGTGTCCGGGGGCCCGGCGATGGTGGCCACCGAACGGCGCCCGGACGCGTGCAGGCGCCGCACCGCCTCCCTGGCACCGGTGAGGTTGTCCGCGTCCACGAAGGCCACCGTGCCCGGCTCCGGCGGTCGGCCCAGTGACACCACGGGCACCCTGGCGGCGTGCAGCAGGCGGACGAGCGCGGTGTCGCCCCAGGGGCCCACCAGCAGCACCCCGTCGACGTGGCCGCCGCACAGGTAGCGCACCAGTGGGGGCCGCCGGGAGCGCCTGGGGACCGTGAAGACGGCCAACTCCCGCTCCGCGCCGAGCGGGGAGCGCCGCAGGCCGGCCAGCAGCCGCGCCGGGAAGGAGTCCGCGTGGTACTGCCGCGGGTCGGCGAAGACCACGACGGCCACCACGCCGGTCTCCCCGGCACTGGGCGCCCGGCGGCGGACGTACGCCAGCTCGCGCACCGCCCGTTCCACCCGGGCCGCCACGTCGGCGGAGACCCGGGCGGAACGGTTCAGCACGCGGGAGGCGGTCGCGATGGAGACACCGGCCCGCCGGGCCACCTCGGCCAGGGTCGGAGCAGGGTCGTTGCTGGGGAAGGGCTGCGACATGGGGCCGTCCTGGATCGATCCTCGACACGGGAACCGCACCCCGAACCGTGCGCACCTGTTCACCCACCGCTGCCAGCTTCGGCGGTCGGCAGGGCCCCGTCAAGGGATCCGACCGCTCACCCGTCCAGGTCGGGCAGCGCGCCCCGGCGGATCACCTCCGCGTACCAGCGGGCACTGTCCTTGGCGATCCGGGCCTGGGTGTCGTAGTCCACGTAGTACAGGCCGAAGCGCTTGCCGTAGCCGTACGACCACTCGAAGTTGTCCATCAGCGACCAGAGGAAGTAGCCCCGCACGTCCGCGCCGGCGGCGATCGCCCGCCGGACGGCGCCGAGGTGTCCGCGCAGGTAGTCGATGCGCTGCGGATCGTGCACCGCGCCCTGCGGGGTCGGGAGGTCGTCGAAGGCGGCACCGTTCTCGGTGACCATCAGCGGCAGGCCGGGGTGTTCGCGGTGGAGGCGCAGCAGCAGGTCGGTCAGGCCGGTCGGGTCGATCGGCCAGTCCATGGCGGTGCGCGGGCCGGGCGCGCGGTGGAAGAGCACGTCGGCACAGCCGGGGAAGGGGGACTGGGCGCCGTCGCCGTGGCCGGCGTCGCGTGCGGCCACCGGGTCCGGGGCCGCGCCCTCCGGCAGGGCGGACACCACGGTGGGGGTGTAGTAGTTGACACCCAGCAGGTCGATCGGCCGGGCGATCGCCGCCGGGTCGCCGTCCTGGACCAGCGCCGCCCAGTCGACCAGGTGGTCCGTGTCGGCGAGCAGGTCGTCGGGGTAACCGCCGTCCAGCATCGGTCCGGTGAAGACGCGGTTGCCCACCGCGTCGATCCGGCGGACGGCCTCGCGGTCCGCGGCGGAGCCGGTGAGCGGGCGCACCTCGTGCAGGTTGAGCGACACGGCGATCCGCGCGTCCCGGGGCAGCGCCGCGCGCAGCGTCTCGACCGCGAGGCCGTGGCCGAGGTTGAGGTGGTGGGCCGCGCGCAGGGCGGCCGTCCAGTCGGCCCGGCCCGGGGCGTGCACGCCGGAGCCGTACCCCAGGAAGGCGGAGCACCAGGGTTCGTTGAGGGTGGTCCAGATGCGCACCCGGTCGCCGAGAGCCTGGGCCACGAGTGCGGTGTAGTCCGCGAACCGCCTCGCGGTGTCGCGGACGGGCCAGCCGCCCACGTCCTCCAGCTCCTGCGGCAGGTCCCAGTGGTAGAGCGTCACCGCGGGTTCGATGCCGTGCTCCAGCAGCTCGTCCACCAGGCGCCGGTAGAAGTCCAGGCCCCGTTCGACGGCGGGCCCGCGTCCGGTCGGCTGCACCCGGGACCAGGACACGGAGAACCGGTAGGCGCCCAGGCCCAGTTCGCTCATCAGCCGGACGTCCTGCCGGTAGCGGAGGTAGTGCTCGGTGGCCCGGTCGCCGGTGTCGCCGCCGGCGGTGCGCCCCGGGGTCCGGCTGAAGGTGTCCCAGATGGAGGGCGTCCGGCCGTCCACGTCGACGGCCCCCTCGACCTGGTAGGCGGCTGTCGCGGCTCCCCAGAGGAAGCCGGAGGGGAAGGCGGTGGCCGAGCTGTCGGCCGGGGCCGAACCGGTGTGTGCGGAAGTCATCGCTGGCTTCTCCGTTTCCGGTGAGTTGAGTGAACGGTACGTCAGTTCTTGACCGCGCCGGCCGTGATGCCGCTGACGACGTGCCTGCCCAGCAGGGCGAACACCAGCAGCAGCGGTGCGGTCCCGAGCAGCGAGCCGGTGAGGATGACGGCCTGGTCGGAGTCGTACGATCCGCCGCCGAGGCCGGCCAGCGCGACCTGGACGGTGGGATTGCTCTGGCTCAGCGCGATCAGCGGCCAGAAGAAGTCGTTCCAGGACTGCACGAAGACCAGCATGCCGAGCACGGCCATCCCGGGCCGGGCGATCGGCAGCACCACGCTCCACAGGATCCGCAGGCTGCTCGCGCCGTCCACCCGGGCCGCCTCGACCAGGTCGACGGGCAGCGCCTCGGAGAGGAACTGCCGCATGAAGAACACCCCGAAGGCGGCCACCAGGTTCGGCAGGATCACCGACTGCAACCGGTCGGTCCAGTGCAGCTGCGCCATGATCTGGTACAGCGGGATGACGCTCAGCTGGGCGGGCACGGTCATGGTCGCCACGACCAGGCTCAGCAGGGCGCCCCGGCCCCGGAACCGCAGTTTGGCGAAGGCGAAGCCGGCCAGGGTCGCGAACAGCACCGTGCTGGCGGTCACGCAGCTCGCCACGACCACCGAGTTGAGCAGCGCCCGGCCCATGTGGACCTGGTTCCAGGCGATGTCGAGGTTGTGCCACAGGCTTCCGCCGGGCAGCAGGGGCGGCGGGGTCCGGGCGATCCGGCTGCCGGAGGTCGAGGCGCCGACCAGGGTCCAGTACAGCGGGAAGAGGGACAGGACGGCGACGAGGACCAGCACCGCGTAGGTGAACGGCCCGGCTCCGGTGAGGCCCCGTGCTCCGGCACGGCGCACCGCTTTGACGGCCATCGGTGCTCAACCCCCGTTCCGGGCGCGGCGGATGCGGACCAGGCCGAGGTTGAGCGCGCCGATGGCCAGCAGGATCAGCAGCATCGTCCAGGCCACGGCGGCGGCCCGGCCGAGGTGGAAGGCGTACCAGCCCTGGTCGTACAGGTACAGGCCGAGGGTCTGGTACTGGTGGGCCGAGCCGCCGCTGTGACCGGTCGCCCCGCCGCCGAACAGCAGGGGCTCGCCGAAGAGCTGGGTGGCGCCGATGCCGGAGACGACGACGGTGAACAGGATGGTGGGGCGGATCGACGGCACCGTGACGTGTCGGAACTGCTGCCACCGGTTGGCGCCGTCGAGCGCCGCCGCCTCGTACAGGTCGGGCGGGACGGCCTGCATGGCGGCGAGGTAGATCAGGGCGTTGTAGCCGGTCCAGCGCCAGGTGACGATGGTGGAGACGGCGATCTGCGAGCTCCAGGTGCCGCCCTCCCAGTCGACGTGGCCGAGGCCCAGGTGGCCCAGCAGCCAGTTGATCATCCCGTAGTCCCGGCCGAACAGCAGCGTGAACACCAGGGTCGCCGCCGCGATCGAGGTCGCGTAGGGCGCGAGCATCGCGATCCGGAAGAAGCCCCGGCCACGCAGGCGGTAGTTGAGGAGGTGGGCCAGGCCGAGAGCCATCAGCAACTGCGGCACGGTGGACAGCACGCCGATGGTGACGGTGTTGCGCAGCGCGTTGCGGAACAGCTCGTCCTGGAACAGCCGGGTGTAGTTGCCGAAGCCGCGCCACTGCATCTGGTCGGGCGTCTGCAGGTCGACGCTGTGCAGCGACACCCAGCCCGTGTAGAGCAGCGGGAACAGGCCGAACGCCAGGAAGCAGACGAAGAAGGGCGCGACGTACAGGTACGGCGAGGCCTTCAGGTCCCACCGGTAGAGGCGGGTGCGCCAGGGGCGGGGAGGCGGGGGAGCGGGGCGGGGCGGGCCGGGGGCGGTGGCCGGGACGGCCTCGTCGAGCATGGTGGTGACCTCTCTGGAACACGGGGCCGTCCGGGCCCGGACGGCCGGGGTCGGCCGTCAGTCGCCGACCTTGTCGTCGATCTCCTTGACCGCGTTGCTCCACGCCTTGGCGGGGTCGCTCTGGTGCTGCTCGATGCTGAGCAGGGCGCCGTTGGTGAGGGTGTCCTTGACCAGGCCGTCCCACTCGCCGATCACGTTCGGCCGGATGGACTGCGCGGTGGCGGCGTAGATCCGGCCGGTGGGCGTGTCGCCGAAGAAGTCGAGCGTGGCGTTCTGCACCTCCGGCCGGTTCAGTGCCTTGAGGTTGGAGGGCAGGTTGCCGACCGTGGTGAAGACCTTCGCCTGCTGCTCGGGTGCGGTGAGCCAGGCGGCGAGCGCCGCGGCCTCCTTCTGGTGCTTGCCGGCCTTCGGCACGGCGAGGAAGGACCCGCCCCAGTTGCCGGCGGCCGGGGCGGTGGCGATGTCCCACTTGCCCTTGTTGGCGCTCCCGGACTTGTCGGCGACGATGGCCGTCATCCAGGACGGGCAGGCGACGGTGGCGAACCTGGAGTTGGCGAACGCCTGGTACCACGGGGTGTCGAACTGCTTGAGGCCGGCGCTGATCCCGGCCTGGATCGCGCCGGTGGCCAGGTTCCAGGCGTTCTTCACGCCGGGGCTGTCCTTGTAGGCCAGCCGGCCGCCGCCGTCGTCGTACTGCGTGGCGCTGGAGGACACCACGGCGTTGAACAGCCCGCCGGCGGAGTCGGTGAAGAAGGTCCCGGCGGGCGCCTTGGCCTGGTACTGCTTGCCGGTCTCCAGGAACCGGGCCCAGTCGCCCTGCCAGAGCTCGGCCACCTGGTCGCGGTCGGTGGGCAGCCCGGCCTGCTGGAACAGGTCCTTGCGGTAGCAGATCGCCATCGGGCCGATGTCGGTGCCGAGGCCGATGGTGCGGCCGTCCGAGGTGGTGGCCTGCTGGGACTTCCACGGCAGGAAGGCGTCCTTGGCGACCCCGTCGGCCTTGCCGAGGTCGACGAACTTGTCGGCCTGCTTCTTCACGATCTGGGCGATCCGGCCCACCTCGACCGCCTGGACGTCGTCCAGGCCGCTGCCGGAGGCGAGGTGGGTCTGCAGGGCGGGGTAGTAGTCGGTCTCCTGCTCGACGGTGTGCTCGACGATGGTGATGCCGGGATGCTCCCGCATGTAGGCGTCGAACAGGCCGGCCTGCTTGAAGCCGAACGTGCCGTAGTCACCGACGGTGAGGGTGATCCTGCCTCCGGGGGCCGCGCTGGTGGCGGAGCCGCCGCTGCCGCAGCCGGCCACCAGCAGGGCGCACAGGGCCGCGGTGGCGGTGCTCAGCAGGTGCCGGCGCGCCGTGCGCGCTCGGTTGGCGTGGCGTACGGGGAGCGTGGTGGCGGCTCTGCCGCCGAGGGTGGTGCCGGGGTTCCGCATGGCCGAATCTCCTTGTCCAGGTGGTCCATGGCTGCGCCGCGCAGGGGGCGGCCGGCGGTGCCGGGAGCTGTGAAGGCGTCCGCACAGGATGGGTGGGAGCGCTCCCACAGCGATGTGGGAAGATTGCTTCGCCGCGCGAGGAGTGTCAAGGGCGAGCAACGGGTCCGTTACCGGAACGTGTCGTCCGGCCCGCCTCGGCGCGGTCGCCGTAGCCGCGGCCATCGCGCTGCGGTGTCCGCCGTCCGCCGTCCGTCGTCTTCCGCCCGCCGTCCACCGCCCGCCAGGAGAGCGATCATGAGCCGAGCCGCAGAGCAGGAGCCCGCTGCCCGCCCCACCCTGGAAGCCGTGGCGGCGCGGGCCGGAGTGGGCCGGGGCACGGTGTCGCGGGTCGTCAACGGCTCGCCCAAGGTGAGTGCCAAGGCCCGCGCGGCGGTCGAGCAGGCCATCGCGGAACTCGGCTACGTCCCCAACCAGGCGGCGCGCTCGCTGGTCACGTCCCGGACGGACGCGGTCGCGCTGGTCATCCCCGAGAGCGTCGCGAAGCTGAGCTCCGAACCGTACTTCTCCGACATCATCACCGGAGTGTCCGCCGAACTCGCCGATTCCGACCTGCAGTTGCTGCTCGTACTGGTGCGCGACGAACGCGAGCGGGAACGGCTGGCGCGCTACCTCACCGCGCGCCGGGTGGACGGGGTGCTGCTGGTCTCGGTGCACGAGGACGATCCGCTCCCCGAACTGCTGGAGCGGTTGGAACTGCCCGCCGTGCTGGGCGGCCGACGCTCCGCCCAGGAGCCGCTGAGCTACGTGCACGCCGACAACGCGGGCGGCGCCCGGGCGGCCGTCCGGCACCTGCTGGCCCGGGGCAGGACGGCCGTCGGGACCGTCACCGGGCCGCTCGACATGGAGGGCGCCGCGGCGCGCCTGGCCGGCTACCGCCAGGCGCTCGCCGAGGCCGGGGTGCCGGCCGACGAAGGGCTCGTCGCCCACGGGGACTTCACCGAGCGCGGCGGCCGCGACGGCATGCGGGAACTGCTCGCCCGCCGACCCGGCCTGGACGCGGTGTTCTGCGCCTCTGACCTGATGGCGGCCGGTGCCCTGCGGGCGCTGCGCGAGGCCGGCCGCCGGGTGCCGCAGGACGTCGCCGTGATCGGGTTCGACGACTCCGTGGTGGCCCGGCACACCGACCCGCCGCTCACCAGTGTGCGCCAACCCACCGAGGAGATGGGCCGGTTGATGGTCCAGCTGCTGCTCGAGGAGATCGCCCGGCCGGGCCGGTTCCGCCGGCAGACGGTCCTGCCGACGGAACTGGTGGTGCGGGAGTCGGCGTGACTACGAGCCCGCGAGGTGGGCGCGGTAGCCGGCGCCGAAGGCCGTCGGCGTGCCGTCGTAGGAGCTGATCAGGGCGGGGCCGCTGCCGCAGTCCCAGGTGTTCCAGGCCCAGGCGAGGTAGGAGACGCCGTGCCGGTCCAGCCACGGCAGCAGGGTGTCCAGGTAGCCGTGCGCGCAGTCGTTCTCACCCAGTTCCCCGGTCACGACGGGCACGCGGGCCGCCAGCGGAGCGATCTGCGCGTCCCAGCAGGAGGCCGTGCCGCACGCGTTGAAGTTGTACGAGTGCCAGGAGGCGGCCAGGTTGTGCAGCGGGTCGGCCGGTTGGTACGAGGCCCACTGGCTGAGGTCGTTGGCGTACTCCAGGCCGCCCAGCAGCAGGACGTTGTCCGCGCCGGTCGAGCGGACCGCGTCGACCATCGCCTGCATGCCGGCGACCTGGTAGCCGATGCCGGGACAGCTGCCGCCGTCCCGCCAGCAGGCCCAGCCGCTGGTCTCGCTCCCGGTGGCGCGGGACGGGTACGGTTCGTTGAACAGGTCGAGCAGGGTCGCGTCGTCGCCCTTGAAGGTCCGCGCCACCGAGGTCCAGAACGGGAGGGCGCCGGCGGCGTCCGGCATGGGCTTCTGGCAGGTGGCGTTGGCGTCGGAGCAGCCGGCGGAGGGGCCGGTGTACGCGCCGTCGGTCCAGTGCAGGTCCAGGACGGCGACCAGGCCGTTGCGGTGCAGCAGGTCGACGTAGCCGCGCACCGCGTCGATGTAGGCCGGGCCGGCGTAGGCGGGGTCGACGTCGGAGTGGCCGAGCCAGCAGTCCTCGTTGAGCGGCACCCGGACGGCGTTGACGTGCCAGGCCTTGATCGCGGCGACGGACGTCTGGTCGGCCGGGCCGTCGAAGAAGCCGTGGCCCTGGACGCACATGAATTCGGCCCCGGAGCGGTTGACCCCGTGCAGGGTGATCGGGGTGCCGTCGGCCCTCACCAGCGTGTTGCCGGAGACGTGCACCGCAGGTGCCGGCCCGTCCGGGGCCGGGGTCGGGGTCGGGGTCGGCGTCGGCGTGGGGCTCGGGGACGGGCTCGGTGGCGGCCCGCAGGGGGTGCCGTTGAGGGTGAAGGCGGTGGGGGCGGTGTTGGTGCCGGTGTAGGAGAAGTTGGCGCTGGTGGTGTAGGCGGCGCCGGGGTCGATGGTGGGGGCGTAGGAGGGGTTGGTGACGGTGACCGTTCGCCCGGTCTGGGTCCAGGTGCCGTTCCAGCCGTTCTGGAGGGTCTGGTTGCCGGGGTAGCTGTAGCCGAGGGTCCAGCCGTTGACGGGGGTGGTGCCGGTGTCGGTGATGGTGACGTTGGCGGTGAAGCCGCTGCCCCAGTCGTTGACGGCGTACGTCACGCTGCAGGAAGGGCCGGCGGCGGGGGCCGCCGAGGCGGTGAGGGGGAGGACTGCCAGGGCGGCGCACGCGGCGGTGGCGGCCTCCAGCGCGGCGGTGGTGCGGCGAGGTGAAGTCCGGGGCATGCCGAGCTCCTCGGGAGTGGGGGCCGGGGCCGCCGGATGCGGCCCCGGCGGGGGAGGGGTCAGCTCGCGGTGCAGGTCAGGGACGGAGCGGTGTTGCCGCCCGAGTACGCCGCCTGGAAGCCGAAGCCGGTGCTGGCGTTCGGTGCCAGCGCGCCGTTGTAGGCCTGGCTGGTGGCCGTCACCGCGGTGCCGCTCTGGGCGGTGGTGGCGTTCCAGCTGTTGGTGATCTGCTGGTTGCCGCCCCAGCTCCAGGTGACCGTCCAGGACCTGGTCGCCGAGGTGCCCGTGTTGGTCACGGTCACGTTGGCCGTGAAGCCGCTGCCCCAGTCGTTGGCGACCGCGTAGGTGGCGGAGCAGCCGCTACTGCCACCGCCGCCGCCCGACGTCGCCGTGGTGGCGGTCACCGCCGCGGAGGCGGGGGAGACGTTCCCGGCCGCGTCCTGCGCGGTGACGGTGTACCGGTACGCGGTGGCGGGGGAGAGCCCGGAGTCCGTGTAGCTCGTGCCGGTCACGGTCGCGACCTTGGTGCCGTTGCGGTACACCGCGTAGCCGGTCACGCCCGCGGGGCCGGTGGACGCCGTCCAGCTGAGCGACACGCTGCTGGCGGTGGTGCCCGTGACGGTCAGCCCGCTCGGCGCGGTCGGGCCGGTGCCGGTGGAGCCGCCGAACGCCGGGTAGGCGTTCTGCACCAACTGCCGGAACTGGACGGGGAACCACTGCCCGGCCGGGATGTTGGACCCGGGGATGGCGTCGGTGGGGTAGGTGTTGCCGTTCCCGTCGGTCTGGGTGCCGTTCGGGTCGCAGTGCGGGTCGCCGTGCGGGTGGGAGGCGTCCGGGTAGTCGCCGTCCGACTCGCCCGGCGGCTTGACCCAGAGGAACGCGATGATCGGGCTGCCCGCGCCGTACGGCAGGGACTGCGGGCGGGCGCCGATGCCGGCGCCGTTGACGTTGCACCAGTCGCCGCGGAAGGGCTTCTGGTCGACCTTGTTGGCCGCGACGTACGCGTCCACCGTGGTGGGGGCGGAGTTGAGCGCGGTGGGCCGGGCGGGGCCGCCCCAGCCGTTGCGCGAGGTGTCGACCAGCATGCCGATGCTGCTCGGGAATCCGTTGGACACCAGGGTGGAGTACATCGCGTTGTCGTAGTGGTACTCGTCGAACGCGGGGTTGTACTGGTAGAAGTTGGCCGACTTGAGCGGCTGCCCGCCCACCGTCAGGTCGGGGTCGGTCAGGAACGGCTCGGTCAGCGGAGTGGTGTTGGCGGTGTCGCTGACGAAGCCGTCGACGCTGGCGAATCCGGCGGTGGTGGCCTGGGCGACCTTGGCGTACTCCCGGCCCGCGGGCACCATGTTGTTGGACCACCCGAGCCAGCCCGCGTGGCCGATGTCGAGGTAGTCGTACACGTTGGGGATCGCGTGCAGCTTGTTGAGCGCGTACTCGATGCCCGATTCGTAGTACGGGGTCGCGGTGGCGCAGGCCGGCTTGGACTGGTTGGTCACGGCGTTGGGCAGGGAGTCCGGCTCGATGATGGCCGCGACCCGGAGGCCGGCGTACTTCGGGTTGGCCAGGACGGCCGCGATCGGGTCGATGTACTGCGTCTCGTAGGTGGCCAACCCGGCTGCGGTGGCCGGGAGTTCCCCGTTGGAGGCGATGGCGGCGCAGTCCCGGCCCGGGAGGTCGTAGACGACGATCTGGAAGACGACCGGGGTGCCGCCCTGCTGCTGCTGGGCGAGCGCGTGGTCCAGGTGGGCCTGGAGGCCGAGGTGGCTGGCGTCGCCGGCGATCGCGCCGATGCGGTCCATCCAGACGGCGGTGGGGTTGGCGGCGACCTGGGACTCGAGGGCGCCGAGGGTGCCGCCGTCGGCGGCGGCCTGGGCCTTGACCTCGGCCGCGTAGTCGGGGTTGAGGTAGCCGGTGGCACCGGCGAACGGGTTGGCCACGTGGACGGCGGCTTGCGCGGGGGTCGTGCGGGCGGGCGCGGCGTGTGCCGGGGCGACGGCTCCGATGCTCGGCAGCAGGCCGGTGGCGCCGAGCAGCGCGGCGGCTGCTGCCGTGCGCAGGCGGCGCAGGACGGTTTGGGGCACGTCCGGGTCCTTTCGGATGGGTGGGGGTGCCTGACGGGATCGCCGATTCGGGTGGGAACGCGCCCAGACCGGGCGTGGCGATCCCCTGCACATCAAGCCAGGGCATGAGAAAGGCCGTCAATAGTCGCGGGAGCGCTCCCACAGGCCCGCTGAAACTTACACGCCGTCGAGCGGGACGCCCGGTGGGCTCCTGCGGTCAACCCGGGCAGCTGGGCGGCACACCCCGGCCCGGCCCGGACCCGGCCCTGCGGACCGCCGGCGGAGCGAGGGCCGGCACGGCTACAGCCGCCCGACATTCCGAAACATCGGCGAAACATTCAACTGCGTATTGACGCGTCCCGCACACTCCGAGTTACCTGGGGCACGCAGGAGCACCACCCACCCCCCTGGCGCCGTCCGCAGGACGGCTGCCGCCGTGCTCCCCTTCCCCGAATTCCCCGAACCGACGGCTGCCCGCCGTCATCGCTCGTGCGCCACGACCCGCCGACAGCGCGGGGCGCACGTCCCCCTGGAGCGACTCTGGAGGTCGACCATGCCTCTCCGAAGGATCCTGACCGGAATCCACCACGCCTGGGCCGCCGTCCTGGCCGTGGCACTGGTGCTCGCGACCGGCGCCCTGGCCGCGACGGCCCCGGCCGTGGCGGCCGGCGGCACGTTGAAGGCGGCGGCGGAAGCGAACGGCCGGTACTTCGGCACGGCCCTGACGGGCGGTGACCTCGGCGTCGCCGGGGAGACCGCCGTCGCCGGGGCGCAGTTCGACATGCTGACCCCGGCCAACGAGATGAAGTGGGACACGATCGAGCCGTCCCGCGGCTCGTTCGACTTCGGGCCGGGCGACCGACTCGTCCAGTTCGCCCGGACGCACGGCATGCGGGTGCGCGGCCACAACCTGGTGTGGCAGAACCAGCTCCCCGCCTGGGCCGCGAACCTGCCGCTGGACCAGGCGCGCTCCGCGATGGAGGCGCACATCACCGCCGAGGCCACCCACTACAAGGGCCAGGTGTACGCCTGGGACGTGATCAACGAGCCCTTCAACGGCGACGGCTCCTTCGTCCCGGACGTGTTCTACCGGGCGATGGGCGCCGAGTACTTCGCCGACGCGCTGCGCACCGCGCACGCCGCCGACCCGGGCGCCAGGCTCTACATCAACGACTACGGCATCGAGGGCGTGAACGCGAAGAGCGATGCGCTGTACGGCCTGGCCCGGACGCTGCTCGCCCAGGGGGTGCCGCTGGGCGGCATCGGGTTCGAGAGCCACTTCGTCCTCGGCCAGGTGCCCGCCGACCTGAGGGCGAACCTGCAGCGGTTCGCGGACCTCGGCCTGGACGTGGCCGTCACCGAACTCGACGACCGCATCCAACTGCCCGCCTCCGGCGCCGCGCTCCAGCAGCAGGCCGCCGACTACGCGGCGGTGGTCCGGTCCTGCCTGGCCGTCTCCCGTTGCGTGGGCGTGAGCCAGTGGGGCGTGGACGACGCGCACTCCTGGATCCCCGGGGCGTTCCCCGGCACCGGCGCCGCCACCATGTACGACGGCGGCTTCCAGCCCAAGCCGGCCTACTACTCGGCGCTCTCCGCCCTCGGCGGCTCGGGCTCCGGCAGCGGTGGCGGCACCACCGGTGAGCTGCGCGCGGTCGGTGCCGGCAAGTGCCTGGACGTGCCGAACGCCTCGACCGCGGCCGGCACCCAGGTGCAGATCTACAGCTGCTGGGGCGGTACCAACCAGATCTGGACGCACACCCCGGGCGACCAGCTGAGCGTCTACGACGGCAGCGGCCGACTGTGCCTGGACGCCTCCGGGCAGGGCACCGCCGCCGGCACCAAGGTGGTCGTCTGGCCGTGCAACGGCCAGGCCAACCAGCAGTGGCACCTCAACGCCGACGGCACGGTCACCGGCGTCCAGTCCGGCCTGTGCCTGGACGTCTCCGCAGCCTCCACCGCCGACGGCGCCCTGGCCCAACTGTGGACGTGCAGCGGCCGGAGCAACCAGCAGTGGACCCTCGGCTGACACCGTGAAGCGGCGCGGCCGAGGGGCCGCGCCGGGCCCGGTACGCTCCGGCCGCACCGCCTCGCACTACCGCCCCACCGCCCCGTCGGCCGTTCGCGGCGGGGCGGTGCTGCTGCGTTCGACCAGGCTGGTGGCCAGGTCCACCCGCAGGGTGCCGGGCCGCTCACCGCGGGCCAGGTCGATGACCAGCCGGGTCGCCGTCTCGGCCATCTCGGTCAGCGGCTGGCGCACGGTGGTCAGCGGCGGGCCCACCCAGCGCGCCAGCGGCAGGTCGTCGAAACCGACCACACTGAGGTCCTCCGGGATGCGCAGTCCCACCTCGCGGGCGGCCTCGTACAGGCCGAGCGCCTGGAGGTCGTTCCCGGCGAACACGGCGGTCGGGCGCTGCGGCAGGCGCAGCAGCTCCAGGCCGAGCCGGCGTCCGGACTCGTGGTGGAAGTCGCCCTCGCGGACGAGCTCCGGGTCGTACGGGATGCCCGCCATGTCGAGAGCCGCCCGGTAGCCGTCGGCCCGGGCCCGGCTGCACATCATCCGGGCGGGGCCGCCGATCAGGCCGATCCGGCGGTGGCCGAGGTCGAGCAGGTGCCGGGTCGCCGCGAGGCCGCCGTCCCAGTTGGTCGTGCCGACGGCGGGCACCTCCTGCCCGGGGTCGCCGGCCGGGTCCATCACCACGAAGGGGATGTCCCGGCGGCCCAGTTGCTCGCGCAGCGAGCGGTCCAGGTCGGACAGCACCAGCACCACACCGGTGGGGCGTCGGGCGAGCACGCCGTCCACCCAGGACTGGCCGGGGCCGTGCCCGGCGGACTCGGAGAGCACGATGCTCAGGCCCTCCTCGCGCACCGCGTTCTCCACGCCGCGGATCACCTCCACCGCCCAGGCGCTCTCCAGTTCGTGGAAGACCAGCTCCAGCAGCGGGCTCGCCCGGCGGTTGCCGCGCCGCCGCCGGTACCCGTGCCGGCGCAGCAGTTCCTCCACCCGCTCGCGGGTGGCCGGGGCGACGTCGGCGCGCCCGTTCAGGACTTTCGAAACAGTCGGTGCGGAGACCCCTGCTTCCTGGGCGATCTCGGCGAGCGTGGCCGCTCTGTTCACGGGTTCCTCCTGCACTGCCCCTGCTGGGCGGACTCCGTCGTGGATGGCTGTCGGGCACGGCCGCGGGCGGTCCGTACCGCACGGATGCTAGCCCCCGGGCGGGCCGGGCCGATCCCGTCCGCACTCTTGACTGGCAGTCAGGCCGGTTCTAGTTTTCCAGAACATTCGGCAACTTGCTCGAAACATTCGAAACAGAAGGCAGGATATGCGATCGAGATTCGCCGCGGTCACCCTGGTCACCGCACTCGTCCTGGGCACGTCCGCCGCCTGCGGCTCCGGCGGGGGCTCCTCCGGTGCCGGAGACGGGACGATCCACGTGCTGGTCTACGGTGACGCCGCCAACAAGGTCGAGAAGCAGATCGTCGACACCTTCAACCGGACCTCCAAGGTCAAGGCGGTGCTCGACACCGTCCCCGGCGCGGACTACCAGCAGAAGCTCCAGACCGTCATCAACACCCCGCGGGCCCCGGACGTCTTCTTCAACTGGGGCGGCGGCTCCATCCAGTCGTTCGCCAAGGCGGGGCTGCTGCTGCCGCTGGACGACTTCATCGCCAAGGACCCCGGCCTGAAGGACAACTTCCTGCCCGCGGTCTTCAACTCGGCGGTGATCGACGGCAAACCGTACGGAGTGCCGATGCGCGGCACCCAGCCGGTCCTGCTGTTCCACAACAAGAAGGTGCTCGCGGACGCCGGACTGACCCCGCCGAGGACCTGGGACGACCTGCTGGCCGCCACCAAGGTCCTGAAGGACAAGGGGATCACGCCGATCGCGCTCGGCGGCGGCGACCAGTGGCCCACCCTGATGTGGTTCGAGTACCTCTACGACCGGATCGCCGGCCCAGGCCTGTTCCAGCGGGCCCTCGGCGGCGACAAGGAGGCCTGGGCGAGCGAGGACAGCCGCAAGGCACTGGCCGCCCTCCGGCAACTGGTCGACGCCGGGGCCTTCGGGAGCAACTTCGACTCCGTCAAGTTCACCGACGGCGGCTCCCCGGCCCTGGTCGCCAAGGGCAAGGCCGCATTCGAGCTCATGGGCTCCTGGTACTACTCCACGCAGCAGGACGCCAACCCGGACTTCGCCACGTCGGGCCTGGGCTACGCCGCCTTCCCCGCTCTGAGCGGCGGCAAGGGGGACGCGGCCGACGTCGTCGGCAACACCAACAACTTCTACTCCGTGCTGAAGAGGACCAAGCACCCGGAGGCCGTCGCGGCGTTCCTCGAACTGATGTACTCCGACGAGTTCGTGAAGGCGCAGCTGGCCATCGGGAACCTGCCGACCACCACCGGTACCGAGAACCTCCTCGACCTCTCCGCCAGCCCCGCCTACTCCAAGGACCAGTACCGGCTGGTCAAGAGCGCCCCCTCGTTCCAGCTCTCCTGGGACCAGGCCTACCCGCCGAGCGCGATGACCCCGATGCACACCGCCGTCCAGGAGTTCTTCGACGGCAGGATCGACGCCGACGGCTTCATCAAGGCCATGCAGGCCTTGCCGGCCTCATGACGCGCCGCACGCGGCCCGGCGCGGAGGCGACCCGCCCGGGCTTCGTCTGGGCGCTTCCCGCGGCGGTGTTCTTCCTGCTGTTCGCGATCACACCGCTGCTGCTGGTCGTCGTGCTCTCCTTCACGAGCTGGGACGGCATCGGCGAACCGCGCTTCAACGGCCTGGACAACTGGAGCGCCCTGTTCGACGACCCGGTGATGCTCCGGTCCGTCTGGACCACCCTGCTGCTCACCGCCCTCGGCGTGCTGACCCAGACGCCCGTCAGCATCCTGCTGGGCGTCTGGGCCGCCGGACAGCAGCGCAACCGGGCCGTGCTCTCGGCGATCTACTTCGTGCCGCTGCTGCTCTCGGCGACCGCGGTCTCGGTGGTGTGGCGGGCCGTCCTCGACCCCAACTTCGGCGTACCGGCCCAGCTCACCGGGCTGTTCGGCGACGGCAACCTGCTCGGCAGCAGGAGCGGGGCGATCGCGGTGCTGACCTTCGTCGGCGTGTGGCAGTTCACCCCGCTGCACGCGCTGATCTACCAGGGCGGCGCCCGGGCCATCCCCCAGGTGCTCTACCAGGCCGCGGCCGTCGACGGCGCGGGCCGGGTACGGCAGTTCCTCCACATCACCCTGCCGCAGCTGCGCAACACCGTCATCACCTCGGTGATCCTCATGGTCGTCGGCGGCCTGACCACCTTCGACACGGTGCTGATCCTCACCCAGGGCGGCCCCGGCACGGACACCACCGTCACCGCCTACTACATGTACCAGAAGGCCTTCAAGGGCTTCGACTTCGGCACCGGATCGGCGATCGCGCTGGTCCTGGTGGCGGTCGCCACCCTGATCTCGCTCGCGGTGGTCCGGATCTCCGGCTACGACCGGATGCGCGGCACGGCGGAGGGGCTGTGATGCGCCGACGCCCCAACGTCCTGGCCGGGTTCGGCTCCCTGGTGTGGCTGCTGCTGGTCGGCCTGCCGCTGTACGTGCTGCTGATCGCCACCTTCCGCACCCGGGCGGACTACTCCACCGAGGGCCCGCTGACGCTGCCCGCGCAGTGGACCCTGCAGAACTACCTGACCGACCTCTCGAACGGCTTCGGCCGGGACTTCCTCAACACCCTGACCGTGACCGCCGGCGTGGTCGCCGTCGTGCTGGTGGTCGTCCCGCCGCTCGCCTACGCCATCGTGCGCGCCCGCGGCCGGGCGACCGGGTGGGTGTTCCGGCTGTTCCTGCTCGGGCTGGCGATCCCCGCCCAGGCGGTGATCGTGCCGATGTTCTTCGTCATCAGCCAGACCGGCCTGTACGACCACCTGATCGGCGTCATTCTCCCGACCGCGGCCTTCTGCCTGCCGGTCTGCACCCTGGTGCTGACCGGCGCGATGCGCGACATCAGCCCCGAGCTGTACGAGGCGATGGCGATGGACGGCGCGTCCCCGGCGCGGGTGTTCCGGCAGCTGGTGCTGCCGCTGTCCAAGGGCGGACTGTCCTCGATCACCGTCTTCGCCGCCCTCCAGGCCTGGAACGGCTTCCTCTTCCCGCTGATCCTCACCCAGTCCGACTCCACCAAGGTCATCACGCTCGGCCTGTACGAGTTCCAGACCGAGCACGGCGTGGACGTGCCCGGACTGCTCAGCGCCGTGGTGCTGTCCATGCTCCCCGTCTTCGTCGTCTACCTGTTCGCCCGCCGCGCCCTGGTCCAGGGCCTGACGGGAGTGGGAGGGAAATGAACGGCCACCGCACCCCCGGGCCCGAGCCCGCCTGGCGGGACACCACGCTCACCCCCGAGGCCAGGGCCGACGCCCTGATCGCCGCCATGACCCTGCGGGAGAAGACCGCCCAACTGGTCGGCGTCTGGGTCGGCGCCGACGCCGACGGCGACGAAGTCGCCCCGCACCAGACCGACATGGAGCCACCACCCGACCTGGACACCCTCCTGCCGTACGGACTCGGCCAGCTCACCCGGCCGTTCGGCACCGCCCCGGTCGACCCGGCGCTCGGCGCGCTCTCCCTGCTGCGCACCCAGCAGCGGATCGCCGCGGGCAACCGCTTCGGCATCCCGGCCCTGGCCCACGAGGAGTGCCTGGCCGGCTTCGCCGCCTGGGGAGCCACGGCGTACCCCGTGCCGCTGTCCTGGGGCGCCGCCTTCAACCCGGAGCTGGTCAGGGCGATGGCCGCCGCCATCGGCCGCGACCTGCGGGCCGTCGGGGTGCACCAGGGCCTCGCACCCGTTCTCGACGTGGTCCGCGACGCCCGCTGGGGGCGGGTGGAGGAGACCATCGGCGAGGACCCGTACCTGGTCGCCACCATCGCCACCGCCTACGTGCAGGGCCTGGAGTCGGCCGGGATCGTCGCCACCCTCAAGCACTTCGCGGGGTACTCCGCCTCCCGCGCCGGCCGCAACCTCGCCCCGGTGTCGATGGGCCCGCGCGAACGCGCCGACGTCATCCTGCCGCCCTTCGAGATGGCGGTCCGCGAAGGGCGGCCCCGCTCGGTCATGCCCGCCTACACCGACACCGACGGCCTCCCCGCCACCGCCGACGAGGCCCTGCTCACCGAACTGCTGCGAGAGAACTGGGGGTTCACCGGCACGGTCGTCGCCGACTACTTCGGCATCGCCTTCCTCGAGACCCTGCACGGCGTGGCCGAGGACCGCTCCGACGCCGCCGCACAGGCCCTGGCCGCGGGAGTCGACGTCGAACTGCCGACCGTCGACGCCTTCGGACAGCCACTGGCCGACGCCGTCATCAAGGGCACCGTCCCGGAGCGGCTGATCGACCGGGCGCTGCGCCGCGTCCTGGCCCAGAAGGCCGAACTCGGGCTGCTGGACCCCGACTGGAGCCCGGTACCCCCCGCCCTGGCCGGCGCCGACCTGAGCGACCCGGCGGCGCTGCGCGGCCTGGTCGACCTGGACCGGCCCGCCAACCGCGCGCTCGCCGCCGACCTCGCCGAGCAGGCCGTGGTGCTGCTGCGCAACGACGGCCTGCTGCCGCTGCGCGAACCACCCCGGATCGCGCTGATCGGTCCGAATGCCGACGAACCCACCGCGGTGCTCGGCTGCTACTCCTTCCCGGTACACGTCGGGGGACAGCACCCCGGGACCTCGCTCGGCATCGAACTCCCGACCCTGCGCGAGGCCTTGGCGGCCGAGTTCCCCGGCAGCGAGCTGCGGACGGTGCGCGGCGTGACGGTCGACGGCGGGACCGCCGGTACCGAGGAGGGCGCCGGCATCGCCGAGGCCGTGGTCGCCGCCCGGCGGGCCGACGTGGTGGTGCTCGCCCTCGGTGACCGGGCGGGGCTGTTCGGGCGTGGCACCAGCGGTGAGGGCTGCGATGCCGCCTCTCTCGAACTTCCCCGCCGACAGCGGCAGTTGATGGAGGCGGTGCTGGACACCGGCACACCCGTGGTGGTCACCCTGCTGGCCGGGCGGCCGTACGCACTCGGGCGGGCCGTCACCGAGGCGGCCGGGATCGTCCAGTGCTTCTTCCCCGGTGAAGCCGGGACGGCGGCGCTCGCGGGCGTGCTCAGCGGTCGGGTCAACCCGTCCGGGCGGCTGCCCGTCTCCGTCCCCGGCCACCCCGGCGTCCAGCCCTCCACCTACCTGGGCGCTCGGCTGGCCCAGGCCGGCGAGGTCTCCAGCACCGACCCGACGCCCGCCTTCGGCTTCGGACACGGGCTCGGCTACGGCGAGTTCACATGGTCCGATCCGGAGGTGCGGACCGGCGAGACCGGCACCGACGGGGAGTTCCGGCTCGCCTTCCGGCTCCGCAACACCGGCGACCGGGCGGGCACCGAGGTCGTGCAGCTCTACCTCCACGACCCGGTCGCCACCGTCGTCCAGCCGGTGCAGCGGCTGATCGGCTACCGGCGGATCCCGCTGGACGCCGGAGCGGGTTGCCGGGTGGAGCTGACCGTGCCCGCCGACCTGGCCTCGTTCACCGGCCGCGACGGCCGGCGGATCGTCGAACCCGGCGCACTGGAACTGCGGATCTCCGCCTCCAGCACCGATCCCCGCCTCACCGTACCGCTGCGCCTGACCGGTCCGGCCCGCCCGCTCGACCACACCCGCCGACTGCACCCGGAGATCACCGTTCACGACCTCCCGCCGGCTCCCGGCCCGTCCCGCTGACGCGGTCGGGCCGGGCACGGGCTGCGGGGGCGGGCCGTGCCCGGTCGCGATCGCCGTTGATCAGGCGTTCCAGGGCTTCAGCGTTCCAGGGATTCAGCGTTCAGGGCCTTGGCGCTTCACGGCTTCAGCGCTGGAGGGTGAGGAGGGCCGGCTGCCACGGGAGTTGGTCGTAGGGGCCGGTGGCGGTGGGGGGCTTGCCCTGGTAGAGGAGTTGGAGGTGGCAGGGGTCGATGGTCATGGTCTGGTCGGGGTTGTCGCGGATGAGGTCGCCGTGGCTGATGTCGTCGGTCCAGGTGGTGCCGCTGTTGGCCTTGCCGGCGAAGGGGTTGTTCTCGGTGGTGGCTTGGGGGGTCCAGGGGCCGTTGAGGGTGGTGGCGGTGAAGGAGCGGAAGTAGCGGTGTTCGTTAGTGCCGCGGGCCTCGACGATCATGAGGTACTGGTTGCGGTCCTTGATCTTGTAGACCTGGGGGGCTTCGAAGAGGTTCTTGTCGGTGTCGGTCATGACGGTGGTGTAGGTGGAGCCGAAGGTGGCGGGGAAGTTTCCGATGGGCATGGTGGCCCGGTAGATGGTGCCGTTGTCGCCGGCGAAGAAGAGGTACATGGTGGTGTCGTCGGCGATCAGGGTCTGGTCGATGGGGCCGGTGCCGGAGTGGGGGATGGTGCCGGTGAACAGGGGTTGGGGTGCGGACCAGCTGGTGGGGTTGGTCGGGTCGGTGGAGGTGCGGTAGGCGAAGGGCCATGGGCCCCATTGGTAGGCGAGGATCCAGATGTTCTTGGGTGCGAAGTAGAAGAGGGTGGGTGCGACTGCGGGTTGGTTCATGCCGGTCTGGCTGGTTGCGGCCATGTCGGACCAGTTGGTGAAGGGGCGGAACATCATGGAGCCGTAGGCGGAGCCGGTGACGTTCGAGGCGTAGACGAGGTGTTTGCCCTGGTACATGACGTGGGTGAAGTCCTTGACCGCGCTCCAGCCGTTGGCCGGCTTCGCGAGCGGGCCGGTGGAGGACCAGTGGTAGTCGGACGGAAGCGCGCAGGTTCCGGCCGGTGCGGGCGTCGTCGAGTTCTGCGCCGGGGCGGACGCCCCCGCCGCCCTCACGTTCCAGTGCTGGTTGGCGGCGCCCCAGGAGTCCCAGATCTGGACGGCGGTGCCGTTGGCGCTCTGGTTGCCGGGGGTCTCCAGCACCCGGCCGCTGGCGACGTTGGTGAGCGTGTAGGAGCCGTCACCGTTCCGGGTGGCCCTCCAGTGCTGGTTGGCGCCGCCGTTGGCCTCCCAGACCTGCATCCTCGTACCGTTGCCCGTCCGGCCGCCCGGCTCGTCCAGGACGCGGCCGCTGGCGAGGTTGGTGAAGGTGTAGGAGCCGTCGCCGTTCCTGGCGGCCCGCCACTGCTGGTTGGCGGCCCCGCTGGCGTCCCACACCTGGAGCGGGGCGCCGTTGCCGTTCTGCCCGGCGAACTCGTCGAGGACCCGCCCGGCGGCGCCCACCGCGGAGAGTGTGTAGACGGTGCCCGGGACGATGCCCCCGTCCGGCTCGCCGCCACCGCCGCCGGCGGCGCCGGCCAGGGCGGCGAGCACCGCGCCGTAGGCGGGCTTCCTGTTGCCGTTGCGGTCGAACAGCAGCGGGTCCTCGCCGGTGCGCCAGGAGTCGCTGTCGCGGATGCCCCACACGGTGATGCCCGTGCAGCGGGCGACGTGGAGGCAGTCCTGGACGGCACTGGTGTACGCGGCGGGGGACGCCTGGGCGCTGTCGAGTTCGGTGATCTGGACGTCCACGCCGAGTGCGCTGAAGCCGGCCAGGGTGGTCCGGAAGCCGGCCGGCGGCCCCCCGGCGCCGAAGTGGCTCTGGAAGCCGACGCAGTCGATGGGCACCCCACGGGACTTGAAGTCCTTGACCATCCGGTAGACGCCCTGGGTCTTGGCGGCGGACCAGTCCTCGATGTTGTAGTCGTTGTAGCAGAGTTTGGCCGAGGGGTCGGCGCTGCGGGCGGTGCGGAACGCCTCCTCGATGAAGCCGTCGCCCAGTACGTCCTGGAACACCGAGCTGCGGTGCCGGCCGCTGCCGTCGTCCGCGAACGCCTCGTTGACCACGTCCCAGGCGTAGATCCTGCCCTTGTAGTGAGCCATCTCCTGGGTGATGTGGTTGTCCATCACGCCGCGCAGGGTGGTGGCGTCGTTGATCGAGCGGACCCAGGCGGGCAGTTGGGAGTGCCAGACCAGGGTGTGGCCGCGCATCCGCTGGCCGTGCGCGGAGGCGTGGCCGACGATCGCGTCGGCGGGGGCGAAGTCGAACGACCCCCGGGAGGGTTCGGTGGCGTCCCACTTCATCTCGTTCTCCGGGGTGATCATCGTGAACTCCCGGTCGAGGATCGCGGAGTACGTCGAGTCCCCGAGCCTGCCCGAGGCCACGGCCGTACCGAAGTAGCGGCCGTCGGCGGCCGCCGCCTCCCCGAGCACGGTCGGCGCGCCGGGTTTCGACGTGAGCGCGGCCCGGGCGATCAGCGGTACGGCGGTACCCACGGCGGCCAGGGCGACGGAGACGGCGATCACCCGCCGGGTCGGCCGGCGGCGGCGATGAGCACGGTTCTGGTCTGGCAAGGGTTCGTCCCTTCGGTGGCGGGCCTCGGTCTCGGCCCGGTCGTCTGCCAGTTGCCGCCGCGCGTCGGAAGGTTGCCGGGATCGGCAGAGGAATTCCGGAGAGTTCCGTCAAACCCGCGGCGGGGCCGCGGGCAGGTCTGCCCGCGGCCCCGCTCAGGGAGGGAGTCGGCGTCAGGACGGGGTCCCGTACTGGAGCCCGCGTCCGTTGGTGCCGACGTACACGCGGCCGAAGGTGTTGGGGTCCCCGGTGATGGTGGGGTTGCCCGCGAAGTTGCCCCACTGGTGGGCGTCGTCGTTGACGCGGACCCAGCTCGCGCCCCGGTCGGTGGAGCGGAAGACGCCTGCGACGCCCTTCACGTGGCCGATCAGGTAGAGCGCCTGGTACGCGGTGCCGGGCGCGGCCTTGCCGAAGCCGAGGCCGGCGGCGGACTCCACCGAGGAGAGCGTGGTGAAGCTGCGGCCGCCGTCCGTGGAGTGCAGCAGCCCCTTCCCGCCGCCGGAGATCCACAGGTCACCCGCGACGCCGGGGACGGCGTTGAGCCGGCCGGCGGGCAGGTTGGTGGCGCGGGCGCCGAAGCCGGCGCCGCCGTCGGTGCTGGCGTAGAGCGTGCCGCCGACCAGCGCGTAGAAGGTCCCGGACGAGGCCCGGTCGGCGACGACGACGGCGTCGTTGCCCAGGCCGTTGACCCGCGACCAGCTCGCCCCCTGGTCGGTCGAGCGGTACGGGGCCTGACCGGCCGGGGTCCACACGATGCTGGAGCCGTCCGCCGCGATGGCGATGTGGCCGCTGTGGGCGCCGGGCACCGGCGCCGTCCTGAAGCCGTTCCAGTGGTGGCCGCCGTCGGTGGAGTAGCCGCCGCCCTGCTCGCCGCCCTGGCCGGTCCGGACCACCAGCGAGGGGGCGGACTGCGCGAAGTCGAGGGAACTGCCCTGGTAGATGGTCGGGTTGGTCAGCCGGTTGGAGGGCTCCTTGGTCACGTCGTCGTACAGGAAGCCGCCCTGGTCGCCCATCGCGGTGATGAGGGGGGCACCGCCGGGCAGGGAGATCGCGTCCGTCAGCGCCGTCTCCTCCAGCCCGCGGGCCCCGACGAACCAGTGGCTGGTGCCGCCGCCGTCGGTCGCGTCGGCGTCCTTGCTCGCCCAGATGCCGTTGCCGGTGCCGTACATCACGTGCCCGGAGTCGAACGGGTCGATGCTCAGGGCGGTCATCCAGTGCCCGATGCCGGTGCCCAGGTACGGGGCGGCGGAGGCGTCCCGCACCGACTTGTCGGCCAGGGCCTTCCAGGTCGCACCGCCGTCGGTGGAGCGGTAGACCTCGTCCTGGGGCCACCAGCGGTCCAGGGTGGTGACCATCACCGTGGACGGCTTCTGCGGGTCGACGGCCAGACCGGCGAACCCGTAGCTGCCCTGCGACGGCGAGATGTTCTTCCACGTCCCGCCGGACGGCGCGTACTTCCACACCGAGCCCGCCGTCACGTTGTTGGGGCCGGGCGCGTTGGAGTACGTCAGGTACAGCGTGCCGTCACCGGCGAGCACCCCGTGCTGCGGCATCTGGCCGGTGGGCTGACCGGGGACGGCCTGCCAGCTGTTGCCGCCGTCGGTGGAGCGGTAGAGGCTGGTCGACCTGTCGGCGACCCCGACGTAGATCGTGTTGCTGCCCGCCGGGCCGTACGTCACGAAGGAGATGCCGGTGCCGAAGCCCGCCCCGTCCCTGACGGGGAAGGAGGGGACCTGGTTCCAGGTCACGCCGGCGTCGGTGCTGCGCCACAGGCCGTTCTTGCGGGTGCCCAGCAGCAGGGTGTCGTGGTTCGCGGGGTCGATCACCAGGCGCTCGCCCGCGCCGCGGCCGTCCTCGTTGCCGCCCAGCTTGAACGGCAGGTCGGTGCGCTGGAAGGTGCGGCCGCGGTCGGTGGAGCGCAGGATCGCTCCGTTGCCGGCCCAGTCGTTGGTGTAGGTGCCCGAAGCGAGGTAGAGCCGGTCCGGGGCGACCGGGTCGGTGGCCAGCGATTCGATGCCCAGCAGGTTCCAGTCCTTCTCGCCGATCCAGTCGGTCAGCGGGATCCACTGCTCGGCCCCGGCGTCCCAGCGGTAGGCGCCGCCCATGTCGGTGCGCGCGTACAGCAGGCCCTTCTCCTTCTGGTTGAAGACCAGTCCGGTGACGTACCCGCCGCCCGCCACCGGGGCGTTCTGCCACACGTACGGCCCGCTCCCCGACGGCTGCGCCCCGCCCACCTTCACCAGCTTCCACTGCTGGTTGCCGCCGCCGTGGCGGGGCCACTGGATGACCTGTGCGCCCCGGGCCTCGGAGGCCCCGGACACGTCCAGGACCTGACCGCTGCGGCGGGAGGTGAAGGTGACGGCGCCGGAACCGCCCACGTCGTCGATGCGCCACTGCTGGGCGGGCGAGGAGCTGTCCGTCTGCTGCTCGGCGACGGCCGCCCGCTCGGTCGAGCCGCCCGCTATGCCCAGCACCTTGCCGCTGTTGCGGTTCACCAGCTCGTAGTAGCCGTCCCCGGTGGGCCTCAGCCGCCACTGCTGGTTGGCGGTGTCCTGGTCGGTCCACTGCTGGATGCGGGTGCCGTCGGCGGTGGAGAAGGCGTTGACGTCCAGCACCTGGCCGCTGCGGACGGAGACCAGCCGGTAGTAGGCGTCGCCTTCGACCGTCGCGGCCTGCGACTCCTGGTGGACGAACAGGTACGAGGCGGCGGCGACGGGCACGGCGATCAGCACGGCGGTGGCGCTCCAGCGACGGCGGTGACGCCCGCGGCGCCTGCCGTTCGTGGGGTTGCTCATGGGTAGACGTTCTCCTTGCGAACCGGTCACGAGAGACACGAGAAGGGCGGATCCGACCACCGGAACCGGCCGGACCCGCCTCCTTGTGGTCGCGGACGCCGCAAAGGTTGCCGCGCGCCCGGGACTTTCTCGGCGGCCGTCGTCGGTGCGTTCTCGGGGATGCCGGCCGAACGGGGGTGCCGATGGCGGAGCGGCCGCGCGGCGGACGCCCACGCCGGGCCGGTCTCGGCGCCCGGACCCCCCGCGTCCGAACCGGACGACGGCGCCCGCTCGTTCGAGCCCAGCCGCACCAGCACCCGGACGGCGATCACCTCGCTGTCCACCAGGACGCCGTCGCAGTCGAATATCACCAGCTCTGTCGGCTTGATCATCGA
>NZ_JBEPAK010000086.1:0-26303 GCF_040298565.1 Kitasatospora sp. NPDC001539
TAGAGCGAGGGGCGAGGGGGCGGGGCCGTCGGGGGGGGTGGGGCCCGGGGGCCGTGCCATGGTGGCCCTGGGGCCGCGTGCCCCGGAGGGGGCCCTGCGGCACTGCAGACGCTGTCCGAAAGGCGGACCCCATGCCCGAGATCGCCATGCAGCTCGACATCGCCGCGCCCCGGGCCGTGGTGCTCGACGCGCTCGACACCCACGACGGGCTGACCGGCTGGTGGACGACCGCCGTGGACCGGGAGGGCGACGTCCTGCTGCTCGACTTCCCCGACGTCCCCGAGCCGTTCCGGCTGCGCCGCGAGCGGGCCGACCGGGACCGGGTGGTGTGGGCCAACGCCGGCGCCTTCCCGCCGCACTGGGCCGGCACCTGGATCAGCTGGGACCTCACCGGCCAGCCCGCCGACCAGCCCGGCGGTCCCGAGCGCACCCGGCTGCTGTTCCGGCACGGCGGCTGGCAGCCGGGCAGCGAGGAGGGAGTCCCGGCGGTGGCCGGCACCTGGGCGGAACTCCTCGTCCGGCTGAAGGACTACGCGCAGAGCGGCAAGGTGCAGCCGTACTTCGTCACCGCCAGGCGGCACGACACCGGGTGAGCGCCCGGTGCCGCCCCGTACCCGGTCGCCCGCCAGGGTGCCGTCGGGTGGCGGATCCGGGACGGCGGGCCGAAGGTGGGCGGTGTACCCCCGTCGCACGGCCGTCCCCGCCGACGACCGTGACCGGCCGGGCCGGGCCGTCGCCCGCCCGGCGACCCCAGCCGGCCACCACCGCCTCCGGGAGGCCCAGCAATGCCCGTAGTGACCGATCCGTACAAGCCCGGCACCCCGTGCTGGGTCGACCTGATGGCGAGCGACCAGCAGGCCGCGATCGACTTCTACCGCGACCTGTTCGGCTGGCAGGGCGAGGTCGGCCCGGCCGAGTTCGGCGGTTACGCCGTGTGCACGCTCAACGACCGCCCGGTCGCCGGGATCATGGGCCAGTCCGCGCCCGAGGGCCAGCCGGTGCCGCCCGTCGCCTGGACCACCCACATCGCCTCGGACGACGTCGACGCGGCCAAGGCGTCCATCGCCGACGCCGGCGGCACGATCCTCTACGACCCGATGGACGTCGGCACGCTCGGCCGGATGCTGGTCGCCGCCGACCCGACGGGCGCGGTGTTCGGCGTCTGGCAGGCGATGGACTTCATCGGCGCGGGCATCGTCAACGAGCCCGGCGCACTGGTCTGGAACGAGCTCAACACCTCCGACACCGAAGCGGCCGGCCGCTTCTACCAGCCCGCGCTGGGTCTGCGCCCGGCCACCATCCAGGGCATGGACGGCTACTACTCGCTGAACGTCGCCGACCGCACGGTGGGCGGCATGCAGAAGATCCCCGGGTACCTCTCGGGCGACACGCCCTCGCACTGGATGACCTACTTCTCGGTGGACGACACCGACTCCGTGGTGGACGCCCTGGTCAAGGCGGGCGGCTCGGTCATCCAGCCGCCGTTCGACATGCAGTCCGGCCGGATGGCCGTGGTCCGGGACCCGCAGGGCGCCGCCTTCGCGGTGATCCAGGCGCCCGAGGCGCAGATGCCCGACTCGCCGTAGTGACGGCCGCGGTGCCGCCGGCCCGGCCCCGGTCCGGCGGCCCGGCAACCGGAAGCCGCCCTTCCCGCGACGCGCCGCCGGGAAAGGGCGGTTTCCTCCGCGATCCGGGTAAGACTGCAGCCATGCTGGGCCTACCGGACGACATCCGCGCTTTCCTCTTCGACCTCGACGGGGTGCTCACCCAGACCGCCACGGTCCACGCCGCGGCCTGGAAGGACACCTTCGACGCCTTCCTGCGCGCCGAAGCCGCCCGCACCGGCGGGCAGTTCGTCCCCTTCGACGCCGTCACCGACTACGACACCTACGTCGACGGCCGACCACGCCTGGACGGCACCCGGGCCTTCCTGCACAGCCGGGGCATCGATCTGCCCGAGGGGACGGCGGACGACCCCCCGAACGCCCGCACCGTGCAGGGGATCAGCCGAGCCAAGAACGACACCGTGCTGCGGCTGATCCGCGAGCAGGGGGTGAAGCCCTACGATGGCTCCGTCGCCTACGTGCACCGGCTGCGCGCGCTCGGACTGCCCGGCGCGGTGGTCTCCTCCAGCGCCAACTGCCGCGACGTGCTGCGCTCGGCGGGCATCCTGGAGCTCTTCGACGTGATCGTCGACGGCGTGGTCGCCAAGCAGCAGGGTTTGCCGGGCAAGCCCGCCCCCGACACCTACCTGTACGCGGCCCGGGAGCTCGGCGTCGAACCCGCGCACGCCGCCGTCTTCGAGGACGCGCTCGCCGGGGTCGCCTCCGGCCGGGCCGGCGGCTTCGGCGCCGTGGTCGGGGTCAACCGCACCGGCCAGGCCGACGAACTCCGCCGCGACGGTGCCACCGTGGTGGTGGACGACCTTTCCGACCTGCTGGGGGGCGAGGACGCATGAGTCCTGCGGACAACTTCGCGATCGATCCGTGGCAGGTCGCCGAACAGGGCCTGGACCTGGGCGCGCTGGCCCGCGCCGAGTCCGTCTTCGCGCTCTCCAACGGGCACATCGGCCTGCGCGCCAACCTGGACGAGGGCGAGCCGCACGGCCTGCCCGGCACCTACCTGAACGGCGTCTTCGAACTCCGCCCGCTGCCGTACGGCGAGGGCGGTTACGGCTACCCCGAGTCCAGCCAGAGCGTCATCAACGTCACCAACGGCAAGATCATCCGACTGCTGGTGGACGACGAGCCCTTCGACCTGCGCTACGGCGAACTGATCAGCCACAGGAGGTGGCTGGACTTCCGCGAGGGCATGCTGCACCGCGAGGCCGAGTGGCGCTCCCCGGCCGGGCGGACGATCCGGGTGCGCTCCTCCCGGCTCGTCTCGCTCACCCAGCGCGCCATCGCCGCCGTGGAGTACAGCGTCGAGGCGGTGGACGGGCCGGTGCGGATCGTGCTCCAGTCCGAGCTGGTCGCCAACGAGCAGCTGCCCGGCGGCCCCGAGGGCGATCCGCGCGCGGCCGCCGTGCTGGAGGCCCCGCTCCAGGCCGAGGCGCACCACGCCAGCGGCACCAAGGCCGTCCTGGTGCACCGCACCCGCTTCAGCGGCATCCGGGTCGCGGCCGGGATGGACCACGTCATCGAGGGCCCGGAGCGGCTCGACACCGTCGCCGAGGCAGAGTCCGACCACTGCCGGATCAGCGTCACCACCGTGCTCGGCGCCGGGCAGCGGCTGCGGCTGGTCAAGTTCATGTCCTACGGCTGGTCCGGCACCCGCTCGCTGCCCGCCGTCCGGGACCAGGTGGAGGCCGCGCTGACCGCCGCCCGGTACACCGGCTGGGACGGCCTGGTCGCCGAACAGCTGCAGTTCCTCAAGGACTTCTGGGACACCAGCGACATCGAGATCGAGGGCGACGTCGAACTCCAGCAGGCCGTCCGGTTCGCCGTCTTCCACGTCCTCCAGGCCGGCGCCCGCAGCGAGGAACGCGCCATCCCCGCCAAGGGGTTGACCGGCCCGGGCTACGACGGGCACAGCTTCTGGGACACCGAGACCTTCGTCCTGCCGGTGCTCACCTACTGCCTGCCCGGAGCCGTCAACCAGGCCCTGCGCTGGCGGCACACCACCCTGCCGCTCGCCCGCGAACGCGCCGCCCAGCTCGGCCTGGCCGGAGCGGTGTTCCCCTGGCGGACGATCCGCGGCGAGGAGTGCTCCGGCTACTGGCCGGCCGGCACCGCCGCCTTCCACATCGGCGCCGACATCGCGGCCGCCGTCGCCCGCTACGTCCGGGCCACCGGGGACGCCGAGTTCGAGCGCGTCTACGGCCTCGAGATCCTGGTGGAGACCGCCCGGATGTGGCGTTCGCTCGGCCACCACGACGTCGCCGGGAAGTTCCGGATCGAGGGCGTCACCGGCCCCGACGAGTACAGCGCCGTCGCCGACAACAACGTGTTCACCAACCTGATGGCGCAGAGCAACCTGCGCGCCGCCGCCGAGGCCGCCGTCCGCCACCCGCGCGAGGCCGCCGCCCTCGGCGTCGACACCGAGGAGACCGCCGCCTGGCGCGACGCCGCCGCCGCGATGTACGTGCCGTACGACGAGGACCTCGGGGTCCACCCGCAGGCCGACGGCTTCACCCACCACCAGATCTGGGACTTCGAGAACACCCCGCCCGAGAACTACCCGCTGCTGCTGCACTACCCGTACTTCGACCTGTACCGCAAGCAGGTGGTCAAGCAGGCCGACCTGGTGCTCGCCATGCAGGTCCGCGGCGACGCCTTCACCGACGAGCAGAAGGCCCGCAACTTCGCCTACTACGAGCGGCTCACCGTCCGCGACTCCTCGCTCTCCGCGTGCACCCAGGCCGTCATCGCCGCCGAGGTCGGCCAACTCGACCTCGCGTACGACTACACCGCCGAAGCCGCCCTGATGGACCTGCACGACCTCGGCGGCAACACCCGCGACGGCCTGCACATGGCCTCGCTCGCCGGGGCCTGCATCGCCCTGGTGGCCGGCTTCGGCGGGCTGCGCGACCACACCGAGACCCTGTCGTTCCGGCCCCGGCTGCCCTCCGGACTGATGCGGCTCAGCTTCTCGCTGCTGGTGCGCGACAACCTGCTCGGCGTGCGGATCGGCCACGACGGGACGACCTACACGCTACGCCGCGGCGAGGTGATGCACCTGTGGCACGACGGCGAGCTGGTGCAGGTCAAGGCCGGCTCCCCGGTCACCCTGCCCACCACCGCCCCGCCCGCCCAGGAGCGCTGCGCCCAGCCCCCGGGCCGGGAACCCGCCCGCCGCCAGCCGCAGGCGGGCCTGGCCGCCGGCAAGCTGGGGCAGACCGACCACCTGGCGGCGGAGTAGCCGCCCGGGCGGGCCGGGGCCGCTCCCGCCGCGGGGCGGCCCTCACCCGTTGGGCCCACCCCGGGTGCAGCGCACCGCCCTCCCGTCGGAGGGTGCAGGTGTCCTGCGTCGACCGAAGGAGTGCGCCCGTGGCGAGCGTGGCCGAACAGATGGTGGAGGTGCTCCGGCAGGCCGGGGTGGAGCGGGTCTACGGCGTCGTCGGCGACAGCCTGAACCCCGTCGTGGACGCGATCCGCCGGGCCGAGGGGATCGGCTGGGTGCACGTCCGCAACGAGGAGGCCGGCGCCTTCGCGGCCGCCGCCGAGGCCGAGCTCTCCGGCCGCCTCGCGGTCTGCGCCGGCTCCTGCGGCCCCGGCAACACCCACCTGATCCAGGGCCTGTACGACGCCCAGCGCAGCGGCCTGCCGGTGCTCGCCCTCGCCTCGCACATCCCGTCCGGGCAGATCGGCACCGGCTTCTTCCAGGAGACCCACCCCGAGCGGGTGTTCACCGACTGCAGCAGCTGGTGCGAGATGCTCACCACCCCCGCCCAGCTGCCCCGGCTGCTGCGGATCGCGATCCAGCACGCCCTCGGCTCGCCCGGCGTCTCGGTGCTCGCCTTCCCCGGGGACGTCGCCGCCCAGCCCGCCGCCGGACCGACCGGCAGCAGCCACTTCCTGACCGAACAGGCCGTCGCCGCACCGCCCTGGTCCCAGGTGCAGGAGCTGGCCCGGCTGCTCAACGCGGCCCGCAGGGTCGCGCTGTTCTGCGGCGCCGGGGTGCGCGGCGCGCACGCCGAGGTGATGGAGGCCGCGCAGGTCCTGAAGGCGCCGGTCGGCCACTCGCTGCGCGGCAAGGAGTGGATCCAGTACGACAACCCGTACGACGTCGGGATGAGCGGCCTGCTCGGCTACGGCGCCTGCCACGAGGCGCTGCACTCCGCCGACCTGGTGGTGCTCCTCGGCACCGACTTCCCGTACGACTCCTTCCTCCCGCAGGCCCGGACCGTCCAGGTCGACCACGACGCCACCCGGCTGGGCCGGCGGACCGCACTGGAGCTGGCCGTGCACGGGGACGTCGCGGCCACCCTGCGGGCCGTGCTGCCGCTGCTCGAGGGGAAGGACGACCGCAGCTTCCTGGACGCCATGCTCAGGAAGCACTGCCGGGCGCTGGAGGACGTGGTCGGCGCCTACACCCGGGACATCGACAAGCACCTGCCGATCCACCCCGAGTACGTCGCCTCGGTGCTGGACGACGTGGCCGCCGCCGACGCGGTGTTCACGGTGGACACAGGCATGAACAACGTCTGGGCCGCCCGCTACCTCCAGCCGAACGGCCGGCGCCGGGTGATCGGCTCCTTCCTGCACGGCTCGATGGCCAACGCCCTCCCGCACGCCATCGGCGCCCAACTCGCCTGCCCCGGGCGCCAGGTGATCGCGATGGCGGGGGACGGCGGGATCGGCATGCTGCTCGGCGAACTGCTCACGGTGGCCAGGCACCGGCTGCCGGTGAAGACGGTGGTGTTCAACAACGGCGCGCTCGGCATGATCAAACTGGAGATGCTGGTCTCCGGCTACCCCGAGTCCGAGATCGACAACGGGGACGTGGACTACGCCGGCATCGCGCGGGCGATGGGCATCCCGGCCAAGAGGGTCGCCGAGCCGGCCCGGGTCCGGGAGGTGCTGGCGGAGGCGCTGGACCGGCCGGGGCCGGCACTGGTCGACGTCGTCACCGACCCCAACGCGCTGTCCATCCCGCCGTACATCACCGCCGCCCAGGTGAAGGGCTTTGCGCTGGCGGCCGGGCGGACGGTGCTCTCCGGCGGTGTCGGGCGGATGATCGACCTGGCCCGCAGCAACCTGCGCAACATCCCGCGGCCCTGAGCGGAGGCGGGTCCCGGCCTTTGCCTCTGAGGCAAATTTCTTGCCCGTGCGGCACGCCAGGTGTCCACTGGTCACATGACCACCAGCCCCACCGGCGCCCCCGCCGCCGGCGAGCACGGCGAGCGACTCGACGACCAGGAGGCCGCGGGCCTCGCCGCCCGGCTCCGCGAGCACCGGCTCAGCAGCCGCCTCACCCTGGAGGTCGCCGCGGCGCGGGTCGGGCTCTCCCCAGCCTATCTGTCCCGGCTGGAGACCGGCCGCCGCCAGCCCTCCCTGCCCGTCCTGCTCGGTCTCGCCCGCGCCTACGGCACCTCCGTCTCCGGCCTGCTCGGCGAGACCATGGCCGAGCCGGACCCGGTGGTCCGCGGCGGCGCCATCGAACCCGGCCGCGCCGGCGGCTGGGGCTACCGCCGGGCCGGCGCCCCCGGCCGCGCCATGCAGGCCCTGCGGGTGCACGTCCCGCCGGGCGTCCAGGACGCGGTGGTCCGGGTGCATCCCGGCGAGGAATGGCTGTACGTCCTGCGCGGCGGACTCCGGCTGACCCTCGGCGAGCGGACCCACCACCTCGCCCCCGGCGACTCCGCCCACTACGACTCGCTCACCCCGCACTGCATCGCCGCCGAGTCCGAGGACGGCGTGGAACTGCTCTTCATCCACACCCTGCTGCAGAGCCCCGGCGGCGAGCTCTGCCTCGGCGGCGGACCCGCCGCGCACTGAACCGCCGCCCGCTGACCTGCCGTCAGACACCCTGGAGGAGATCCCCGTGGCCGATCCCACCACCACCGCCACCGGCGCCGCCGACACCGCCACCGGCCCGAAGACCATGGACGCCGGCAAGTGGGCCAACAAGCGGGTCTACCTCCGCCTGGTGATCTACACCGCCGGGATCCACGCCTTCGCCGGTTTCATCATGCTGCTGTTCGAACTGGGCAGCCGGAACAAGTAACCGCCCCGGTCCGCTCCGAAGCGCCGCCCCCCCGCGGCGCCCGCCCCCACCCCCCGGGAGGCGGGCACCGGCGTTCGCCCCCCAAATGCGAGGCGGGGCCGGCATCCGCCCCGTCACGCCCCGCGCAGCAGTTCGCAGAGCGCCGCCAGGGCCGCCGGGAAGGCGTGCTCCGGTGGGGTGGCGTAGCCGATCACCAGGGCGGGAGGGGCGTCCTCGTCGGACGGGGCGGCGCGGTGCCAGGAGCGGCTGCTGAGGGCGAGTCCGGCGGCTTCGGCCCGGGCCAGCAGCTCGGCCTCGGGCGTGGAGCCGGGCGGCAGCTCGAGGACGGCGTGCAGGCCGGCGGCGATGCCGGTGACCCGCACGTGCGGGGCGTGTTCGGCCAGGGCGGCGACCAGGCGGTCGCGGCGGCGCCGGTAGTGCAGGCGGCACCGCCGTACGTGCCGGTCGTAGGTGCCCGAGGTGATCAGCTCGGCCAGGGTCAGCTGGTCGAGCACCGGGGACATGCTGTCGGCCAGCACCTTCAGCCGGGCGACCGGTTCGACCAGCGCGTCCGGCAGGGCCAGCCAGGCCAGCCGGAGGCCCGGGGCGAGGCTCTTGGCGGCGGTGCCCGCGTACACCACCCGCTCCGGATCGAGCGCCTGCATCGCGCCGAGCGGCTGCCGGTCGTACCGGAACTCCCCGTCGTAGTCGTCCTCGATGACGTACCGGTCCCGCTCGCGCGCCCACCGCACCGCGGCCGCCCGCCGGTCGGCGGACAGCGGTACGCCGGTGGGGTACTGGTGGGCCGGGGTGAGCAGGACGGCGCCGCTGTCGGCGTGCAGGCGGTCGGGCCGGTCGAGCCGGTCGGTCCGGGCGCCCTCGCCGTCCAGCGGCAGCGGGACGGTGGCCAGGCCCGCGGCCCGCACCACCGCGTGCTGCGGCGGCAGCCCGTACTCCTCGACCGCGAGCGAGCGCGCCCCGCGCTCCCGCAGGGCCGCGCAGAGCATGCCCAGACCCTGCTGGACGCCGGTGCAGACGAGCAGGTGGTCGGGGTCGGTGCGCACGCCGCGGACCCGGGCCAGGTAGTGGGCGAGCGCCTCCCGCAGTTCGATCCGGCCCAGCGGGCTGCCGTAGCCGAGCGCCTCGTGCGGGGCGGTGGCGAGGGCGCGGCGGGCGGCGGCGAGCCAGGCCGTGCGGGGGAACGACGAGAGGTCGGGCCGTCCGGGCACCAGGTCGTGCCGGGCGGTCCGCTGCGGCTGCTGCGCCCGCTCGGCCCGTACGGCGGGTGCGGGCAGCTGCCGCCGGGCGACGGTGGTGCCGGAGCCCTGCCGGGAGCTGAGCCAGCCCTCCGCGGTGAGCTGGCCGTAGGCCTCCACCACGGTGTTGCGGGCGATGCCGAGGTCCTCGCCGAGGGCCCGGGAGGACGGCAGCCGGGTGCCGGGAGCGAGCCGGCCGTCCTGGACGGCCTCCCGCAGCGCGTCCTCCAGGGCGGCCCGCAGCCCGGCGCCGGCGGCGCGCCGCTCGGTGAGGTCCAGGTGGAGGTCGCCGCCGAAGGAGGTCCAGGAGCCGTTCACGGGCCTCATTCTCGCCTGCCGCCGCCCGGTTCCGGTGCTGGGTTCCGGCGGTGCCGGCGGCTCCTCGACGGTGGTGCCGAGGAGATCGAAGAAGTCGGTCCGGATGTTCATCGGATGATCGCGCGGCCTCCTCCGGTCGGGTTAGCGTCCGTCAGTGATCCGACGGATCCCGACGCGAGGATGTGACAGGTGAACGAGGAGAGTTACCGGACCGGGTCCCCGGCCGACGCACTGGCCGAGCGCTTCGAGGCCGAGCGCCCCCAACTGCGGACCGTGGCCTACCGGATCCTCGGATCGGTCGCCGAGGCCGAGGACGCCGTCCAGGAGGCGTGGCTGAAGCTGAGCCGCAGCGACGTGACCGGGGTGAGGAACCTCGGGGCCTGGCTGACCACCGTGGTCGGCCGGGTCTGCCTGGACCACCTGCGCGCCCGCGCCTCCCGCCGGGAGGACCCGATGCCCGAGCAGGACGGCCGGGTACGGCTGCCCGACCCGGTGGTCAGCGGGCCGGCGGCACCGGACCCGGTGCAGGAGATCCTGGTCGCCGACTCGGTGGGGCTCGCGCTGATGGTGGTCCTGGAGACGCTCACCCCGGCGGAGCGGGTGGCCTTCGTGCTGCACGACATGTTCGACGTGCCCTTCGACGCGATCGCCGAGGTGCTCGGCCGCACCTCCGCCTCCACCCGCCAGCTGGCCTCCCGCGCCCGCCGCCGGGTGCAGGGCGCCACCCCGGCCGCGGACTCCGACGCCGCCCGCAAGCGCGAGGTGGTGGAGGCCTTCCTGGCGGCCTCCCGGGGCGGCGACTTCGAGGCGCTGCTGAGCCTGCTGGACCCGGACGTGGTGGCCCGCTCGGACGGTGGCACCCTGGTGCCGAGCGTGCTGCGCCGGGGCGCCGCCGAGGTCGCCTCGCAGGCGGTCGCCTTCGCCCGCTTCGCCGCCGAGGGGCGCCCGGTGCTGGTCAACGGCTCGCCCGGGGTGGTCTCCTTCGCCGAGGGCCGCCCGCTGTCGGTCATGTCGTTCACCATCCACGACGGCCGGATCACCAGGATGGACATCCTCACCGACCCGGTCCGCCTGGCCGCCCTGGGCCTCACGGCCTGACGGCCCGCCGGACCGCCGCGGTCCCGGCGGGCGACACACTCCGATCGGAGCACAGTCCCCGCCGGGCCCGCGGCGCGAGCCCAGACTCTCCCGCATGGACGAGCACGTGGACGACGACCGCGACGGACACCGGGGCGACGGCTGGGACGTCCGGGAGGCCGGCCCGGCCGACGCCCCGCACCGGGTGATGATGCTGCCCGGCGGGATGTGCAGCGCGGTCTGGTACGAGGACGTGATGGCCGAGCCGGCCCTCGCCTCCTCGGGGGTGGGGCTGACGGCGGTGACGCAGCCGGGCTTCGGCGGGACGACCCCGCCCGAGGACCTGACGATGGACAACTACGCCCGTCTGATCGCCGGATTCGCCGCCGAGCGCGGCTGCGACGTCCTGGTCGGCCACAGCCTCGGGGCGAACGTCGTGCTGGAGACGGCCGCGGCCGGCCTGTTCTCCGGCCCGCTGGTGCTGCTGTCGCCGACCTTCTCCCGGCGCGACGAGGCGAAGTTTCTGACCGTCATGGACCACCTCGGCCAGGTGCCCGGACTGGGGGCGCTGGCCTGGGCCGGGATGATGAAGAGCATGCCGACGGCCATGAAGCACAGCCTGCCGCCCGCCCGGGCCGAGGCGCTGTCCGCCGACGTCGGCACGACCGACCCGGCCTTCGCCCGGCACGTCGTCCGGCGGTACTACGAGTACCTGGACCGGTACGGCAGCCTGGTCGACCGGCTCTGCGCCACCGGCCTGCCGACCTGGGTCGTCCGCGGCGACCACGACGAGATCGGCCTCCAGCCGGCCGAGCGGGAGGCCCTGGAGGCGTGCCCGCAGGTGACGATGGTGACGGTCCCGGACGCCGGGCACCTCGTCCTGGTGGAGCAGCCGGCCGCCGTCGCCGAGGTGATCCTGTCGGCCGTGGCGAGCCTCTGAGCGGGCGGCGGGCGGCGGAGGCGTTCAGCGGGAGGCGTTCAGCGGGCGGCGGGCGCCAGGCGACGGCAGGCGGTCAGCGGCAGGCGTTCAGCGGGCCGCGGCGGCTCAGACCGACAGGTAGACCGCGCTGCCGACGCCGGCCAGGAAGCAGTACACCGCGAACGGCGTCAGGCTGCGGGTCTCGAAGTACCTGGTGAGGAACCGCACCGAGACGTAGCCGGCCACGAAGGCCGCGACGCTTCCCGCGGCGACCGGGCCGAGCACGGCGGAGTTCTCCGGCTTGAACAGTTCCGGCACCTTCAGCGCCGACGCGGCCAGGATGACCGGCGTGGCGAGCAGGAAGGAGAAGCGGGCCGCGTCCTCGTGGTGCAGGCCGCGCAGGATGCCGGCGCTCATGGTGACGCCGGAGCGGCTGATGCCCGGGAAGAGGGCGAGGATCTGGGCGGCGCCGATCCAGGCGCCCTGGCCGTAGCCGAGCCTGGTCAGCCGGTGGTCGGAGGCGATCGCCGGGTCCGTGCCCGGCTCGTCGACCGGTGCCGCGTGCCCGGCCCGGCGGCGGCCGGTGCCGCCGCGCTTGAGCCGCTCGGCGCCGAGCAGCACCAGCCCGTTGAGGGCGAGGAAGACGGCGGCCGGGACGGGCTTGCCGAGCGCGTGCCGCAGCGCCTTCTCCAGGACGAGGCCGGCCACCCCGACCGGGATGGTGGAGATGATGAGCAGCCAGGCGAGCTTCTCGTCCCGGGTCCGCACCCGGCGGTACCGGGCGGAGCTGATCAGGCCGCTGACCACGCGGACCCAGTCCCGCCAGAAGAAGACCACCAGCGCGAGCGCGGTGGCCAGGTGGAGGGCGACCAGGGCGGCGAGGTAGGAGGAGCCTTCGGCGGTCATGTCGAGGTCCTGCTGGATCTTCCCGCCGATCAGGGCCGGCAGCAGGATGCTGTGACCGAGGCTGGAGACCGGGAAGAGTTCCGTCACACCCTGCAGCAGGCCGACGCCTATCGCTTCCGGGTAGGTCAGGGTGGACATCGCGCACCTTCGCTCGGGGGTCTGCGGCCGCCCGATCGCGGTGGCCTCCGCGAAGCTACTACGGGCATGTAGACGGCCGGCAGCCTTGCCGCTGGAAGTTCATCGACCGTACGCCTGGGAGACACCGGCCCCGATTCCCCGGACGAGCGCCCCGGCCACCGCGCCCGCCACCGCGCCGGGTACGGCGGCGGCCGGGGCCGCGCGGTGCACGGCGTCGCCGAGCAGCACCCCGGCGGTCACCGCGAGGGGGGTGCCCACCAGCGGCAGGGCGACGGCCAGGACGGCGGGCAGCAGCGCGGGCGGGCGGCGGCGTCGGGGACGGCGACGGGCGCAGGTGCGGGCGCGGACGCGGACGCGGGAACGAACCGCGGCGGGGAGCGCGGGCGGAGCGGACGGTGCGGACATCGCGGACTCCTTCGGGTGGCTGGGCAACGGACGCCCACGATGCCGCCTCCCGCAGCGTCAGGTTCAAGTCCCGGCCCGGCTCAGGTCCCGGCCCGGCTCGGGTTCCGGCCCGGCTCGGGTCCCGGCCCGGCTCAAGCGGCGGTGGCCACCCGCTGCCACCCCGACCCGTCCGCCGGCACCGGCGCCGCCGCGAAGTCGTACCGCAGCAGCCCCGGGCCCATCGCCAGCAGGGAGATCGAGGTGGAGCCCCAGATCCGTCCGTCGCCGAAGTCCCGCCGCTGGATCAGCGCGGCGTCCTCGTCCGGCGCCAGCCCGTCCCCGGTGACGATCGGCAGCCACCCGCCCCAGGCCGCGGCGGCCGGCCCGTCGGCGGTCGGCTGCGGCCGGGGGACGGCGGCGAACCGGGCCCGGAAGTGGGCGGCGCGCGCGGCCAGCACGGTCCGGATCCGTTCCGGGGCGGTGTGGTCGGCGGCCGCGCCTTCCAGCCCGTCGTTGAGCACCACGCTGAGCCCCGTGGGCAAACGGCGCTCGGCCTTCCGCCCGCCGCCCCAGCTGGTGACCCGGGCGCCCTCGGGGCCGACCTGGACGAGGTGGAAGGGGTCGTACGGGGTGAGGTCGAGGTGGCCGATCCCGCCGTCCCGGAGGGCGGTGAGCGGCAGTCGGCCGCGGCTGAGCCGGGCGTCGGCGGGAGCGGACGGCCCGAAGCCGTTCAGCAGGCAGGCGGCGGTGCGCCGGGCCGGGTCGACGGCCAGCCAGGTGCCGCCGGCCGCGAGGTCCAGGCCGCCGAGCAGTCCGGGCCGGTCCGGCCAGTGGTGGCCGGGCGGCAGCCAGCCGCGCCCGAGGTACTCGTCCCGGACGGACAGCAGCAGCACCGGCACCGCCGCTGCCGGTTCGATGCTCACGAACGCCGTGCACACGGTCCCGTCTCGCCCTACGCTCGCCCCGGCGGAGTCCCGCCGGGGCCCCTCAGCGATCCTCGCACTCCTGTTCGCGCAGCGGAAATGGCCCAAGGAAATCGGCGCCGAATGCACCAGGGAGGCAGGCCACTGCGTCCCTACGCTGGCAGGCATGACGACGACCAACGAGACCGCCACCGCTCCCGGGGGCCCGGTGCCGGCGCCGGAGCAGCGCCTCGCCGTGCGGAGCCTCGCCCCCGCCTTCTACCAGGCCATGTCCGCCGTGGACCGGGCGTCCCGGCAGGGCGTCGACCCGGTGCTCGCCGAGCTGGTCAAGGTGCACGCGTCGATGATCAACGGCTGCGCCTTCTGCATCGACATGCACGCCACGGACGCCCGCAAGAACGGCGAGCAGGACCACCGGCTGCTGTCCCTCCCGGCCTGGCGCGAGACCCCCTGGTTCACCGCCCGCGAGCGCGCCGCGCTGGCCCTCACCGAGTCGGTGACCCTGCTGACCCAGGGGCACGTGCCGGACGCGGTGTACCAGGAGGCCGCCGCGCACTTCGACGAGACCGAACTCGCCCAGCTGATCGCGCTGATCGCCACCATCAACGCCTGGAACCGGATCGGCGTGGCCACCCGGATGAGCCCGGCGGCGAAGTGAACGGGGCGGCGGCGACCATGACCACCCAGCAGGAGCGGGCCCGGCTGCTCAGGGAACTGCACCGCCCGGGCGACCCGGTGGTGCTGGCCAACGCGTGGGACGCGGCGAGCGCCCGGCTGGTGGCCGCCGCCGGGGCGAAGGCGGTGGCGACGGCCAGCGCGAGTGTCTCCTGGTCGCTCGGCAGCCCGGACGGCGGCGGCGCCGACCCCGCGCGGGTGCTGGCCCGGACCGCCGACGTGGTCCGCTCGGTCGGCCTGCCGGTCACCGCCGACCTGGAGACCGGCTACGCGGACACCCCCGCGGCCGTCGGCGAGACCGTCGCCGCGCTGCTCGCCACCGGCGCGGTGGGCGTGAACCTGGAGGACGCCGCGGACGCCCCGGAGACGGCCGCCGAGCGGATCGCGGCCGCCCGGGAGGCGGCCGCAGCCGCGGGCGTCCGGCTCTTCGTCAACGGCCGCACCGACGTCTTCCTGCGCGGCCTCGGCGAGCCCGGGGGCCGGCTGGACGAGGCGGTCCGCCGGCTGCGGATGTACGTCGAGGCGGGTGCGGACGGCGTGTTCGTCCCCGGTGTCGCCGACCCGGAGACCATCGCGGCCCTGGTCGCGGCCGTGCCCGCGCCGTTGAACGTGCTCGCCGGCCCCGGGTCCCCGTCCGTCGCCGAACTGGCGAAGCTCGGCGTGGCCCGGATCAGCCTCGGCCCCGGCCTGGCCGAGGTGGCGTACGCGGCGGTCCGCCGCGCGGCCGAGGAGGTGTACGCGAGCGGCACGTACACCTCCCTGGTGGGTGGGCTGACGTACCAGCAGCTCAACGAGCTCTGCGCGGACTGAGCCCCGGCTCGACCGGCTGACCGGACGGGGGTCGGTCAGCCGGTCGAGCCGTCCGAGGCCGAGCGGGGGAAGTCAGCCGATCTGGCCGCTGAGCCCCGGGTGGGACATCTGGTTGGTGCCGATGGCCTCCACCTCATCGGCGGTGTGCCCGACCACGGGGAGCTTGCCCGCGGTCCGGAGGGCGATGTCGGCGGGGGAGAGGTTGAGACCGTCGGTGAGGCCGCCGGTGGCGTCCGGCGAGGAGGCGGTCTGGGTGGCGGCGGAGGCCGCCGGGGCGGCGAGGGCGAGGCCGGCCATGGTGAGGGCGGCGAGGGTGGCGAGTTTCTTCATGCCCTGCCGAACGACCGGGGCCACCCTCAGGTAACCGCCCGGCCCGCTCCGTCACCCTCCCCGGCCGCCGCCCTCCGGGCCGTCGGTCCGCCCGGGCGGTCAGTCCCCCGGCCGTCGCGTCCCGCCGCCATCGCGTCCCCCGGCCGTCGCGTCCCCCGGCCGTCCCTACCCGGCCGTCACCCAGAGCGTCCGCACGCTGTTGCTGACGAACGAACCGATCGGCTCGTCCACCCGCCCCGGCGCCGGCGCCAGACGCGGGAACCGGGCGAACAGGAGCCGCAGCGCCGTCTCCGCCTCCAGCCGGGCCAGCCCCGAGCCGAGGCAGAAGTGCGGGCCGTGGCCCAGCGACAGGTGCCGCAGCGGCCGCCGGGTGATGTCGAAGCGGTCGGCGTCCGGGTAGTGCCCCGCGTCGCGCCCGGCCGCCGCGTACGAGGCGAGCAGCGCCTCGCCGCGCCGGATCACCACGCCGCCGACCTCGATGTCCTCGGCCGCGTAGCGCAGCGGGAACTGCCCGACCGGCGAGTCGTACCGCAGGGTCTCCTCCACCACCGCGGACCACGGCTGCGCGCCGTCCAGGACCAGCCGCAGCTGGTCGGGGTGGGCGAGCAGGGCCCGCACGGCATTGGTGATCAGGTTGAGCGTGGTCTCGTGCCCGGCCACCAGCATCAGCAGCAGGGTGCCGACGAGTTCGGCCTCGCTGAGCCCCTCCCCGGCCTCCCGGACGGCGATCAGGTCGGTTGTCAGGTCGTCGCCGGGCCGGGCCCGCTTGGCCGCCACCACCGACGCCAGCAGCGCGTTCAGGCCGCGCTGCGCCGCGACGGCCGCCGCCGGGGTGGCCGAGCTGGAGACCAGGGTGTCGGAGAGCGCGTGCAGTTCGTCCTGCTGCTCCACCGCCAGTCCGAGCAGTTCGCCGATCACCTGCATCGGCAGCGGGTAGGCGAAGTGCTCGCGGAGGTCGAACGCGCCCTCCCGGTCGGCCACGTCGGCCACCGCGTCCAGCAGCGCGGCCGTCCGGGCCTCGATCGCGGGGGCCAGCGCGGCTGTCCGGCGCGGGGTGAAGGCCTGGCTGACCAGCCCGCGCAGCCTCCGGTGGTCCTCGCCGTCGGCGGTGACCATGCCGGGCACGGTGACGAAGTTCAGCAGCGGCCAGCCCTCCGGCAGCCGCCCTTCCCGGAAGGCGGTCCACAGCCTGGCGTCCTTGCCGACCCGCGGATCGGCCAGCAGGGACTGCAGGGTGTCGTGGTGGGTCACCGCCCAGACCACCACCCCACCAGGGAGTTCCACCAGGACCGCTGGACCGGCTGCCCGGAGCCGGGCGTTCTCGTGGTGCTGGTCGCGTCCGAAGGGGTCGAGCCGGACGGGCTCGGGGCGGGTTCCGGCGGAGTCTGCGGCGGTGACCATGCGGGCCTCTCGGGGACTGGCGGACGGGGCGGGGTGAAGGCGCTGTACAGCACCGGGAGGGCGACCAGCGCCCGCGACCAGGGGGACGGCCGCCAGGCCAGCTCGCCCGCCGGGACGGCGAGCTGGAGGTCCGGGAGCCGGTGCAGCAGGGTCTCGACGGCGGTCTCGACGATGATCCGGGCCGGGTGCTGGGCCGGGCAGACGTGCCGGCCCGCGCCCCAGGCGAGGTGCGCCCGGTTGCCGCCGAGCGAGCCCTGCGCGGCGGAGGCGGCGCCCTGGGCGGCCGGGTCCGCGTTGGCCGCGGCCAGGCCGAGCACCAGCATGTCGCCGGCGCTGATGTACTGGCCGCCGAGCACGGTGTCGCCGGTGGCCCAGCGGCCGGGGAAGTTCTGCGTCGGCGGGTCGCGCCAGAGCACCTCCTCCAGCGCGTCGGAGACGGTCAGCCGCCCGCCGGTCAGGGTGGCCCTGAACCGCCGGTCGGTCAGCAGCAGCCGCAGCGTGTTGCCGATCCAGTTGATGGAGGTCTCGTTGCCCGCGACCATCAGCACCACCAGGTGGTGCACCGCCTCCTCGTCGCTCAGCCCGGCCGGGTGGGCGAGCAGCCAGGAGGTCAGGTCGGCGCTGGGCGCGGCGCGGCGGCGGCGCACCAGGTCGGCCAGGGCCGCCTGGAACTCCTCGGCGGCGCGCACCGATTCGGGGCCGCTGTCCACGAAGTGGCTGATCAGCTCGACCATCCGCGGCCCGCTCCCGGTGGGCAGGCCGACCAGCTGGGTGAAGACCAGCAGCGGCAGCGCCCGGGCGTACTGGCCGATCAGGTCGGCGGTGCCGTCCGGGCCCCAGCTGTCGATCAGGCCGTCGGCCGCGGCCTCGGTGGTCTCGCGCAGCTGCCGGTGGTCGATCTGGGCCAGGGTGTCCGAGACGGCGGCGCGCAGCCGCTGGTGCTCGGCGCCGTCCAGGTTCAGCAGGGTGGGCCGCCAGGCGGTCATCGGCTGCAACCGGGAGTCCGGGGCGAGCCGGCCCTCGGCGGGCACCCGCCAGTGCCGCGAGTCCTTGGAGAACAGCGCCTCGTTGCGGGTGAGTTCGAGCAGTTCGGCGTAGCCGATGACGAGCCAGGCCTCCACGCCCGGCTCCAGCTCGATCGGCGCGACCGGCCCGTGGCGCTCGCGCAGCCGGGCGTACAGGCCGTGCGGGTCGTCGGCGACGGCCTGCCCGTACAGCGGGGTCAGCGGCGTGCCGGCGCCGGGAGCGCCGTACGCGGCACCGCCGGGTCCCGCCGCGCCGGGTCCCGCCGCGCCGTGGCCGGCCGGGCCGTACCCCGCCCCGCCGTGCGCGACCGGGCAGCCGGCGGCCCGGGGCGGCTCGGGCGCGGTCACCGCTGCAGCTCCAGCAGCGAGCTGCGGTGCAGGTGGTCCACGAAGTCGATCAGCAGGTCGTAGGCCTGCCGCCGGTCGCGCGCGTCGCAGTACAGGATCGGCACCTCCGGCAGCACGTCCAGCGCGGAGCGCAGCTCCTCCTCCGGGTAACTCGGGGTGTCCGGGAAGGTGTTGACCGCGACCGCGAACGGGATGCGCTGCTCCTCCAGCCGGCCCAGCACGTCGAAGCTCTCGTCCGGCCGCCGCAGGTCCACCATCGCGATGGCGCCGAGCGCACCGCGCGACAGGTCGTCCCACAGCGGCCAGAACCGCTGCTGCCCGGGGGTGCCGAACAGGTACAGGGCGAGCCGGGAGTTGAGCGTGATCCGGCCGAAGTCCAGCGCGACCGTCGTGGTGGACTTGCCGCCGCGCCCGGTGAGGTCGTCCACGCCGCTGCTGGCGGCGGTCATGGTCTCCTCGGTGCGCAGCGGGGTGATCTCGCTGAGCGAGCCGACCAGGGTGGTCTTGCCCACCCCGAACGGGCCGGTGACCAGGATCTTGACCGCGCCCTGCACCGAGGACGGCAGGTACTGCGGCGCGGACGGCAGGTCGGCGGGGGCTTCAGCGGAGTTGGCGGAGGCCAACGAGCACCTCTTCCAGGAGGGTTGTGGGCAGGCGTTCGGCCTGCGGAACGGGCGGGAGCACCTGCACGGCGCCGAGGTCCCTGAGGTCGCCGACCAGCACCTTGACGACCCCGAGCGGCAGCCCCAGGTGGGCCGCCACCTCGGCGACCGACAGCAGGCTGTGGCAGAGCCCGAGGATGCGCCGGTGCTCCCGGTTGAGCTGGACGTGCTCGGGCAGTTCCGGGAGCTCGGATAATGCGCTGACCAGGCTCTCGACGGCCAGGTCGGCCTGGGAGGGACGGCTGCGGCCGCCGGTGATGACGTAGGGCCGGACGGGCCCGCTCACCGCTGGCTCCCGGCCCCGTGGTCGACCCGGGGCGGGCTGGTGAGGTGGGTGCCGATCCGCTCGACCAGGACCTGCATCTGGTAGGCGACCAGCCCGGCGTCCACCGCCTCGCCGGCCACCACGGCCAGGTGCGCCCCCGCCCCGGCGGCGACGACGAACAGGTAGCCGCCGCCGTACTCGATGATGATCTGGCGGGTGGCGCTGCCCGGTCCGCCGAAGCCCGTCGCGACGCCGCGGGCCAGCGACTGCAGGCCGGAGCAGGCCGCGGCCAGCCGCTCGGCGTCCTCGCGCGGGATGTCGGCGCTGCGGCCGATCTCCAGGCCGTCGTTGGAGACGACGACGGCGTGCTGCACCTGCGGGACGGCGATGATGTCGGCCAGCAGCCAGCCGAGGTCGGGGGTGGTGGTCATGGAACTCTCCGGGGCCTGGGGAAGTCGGGGGGAGGGGGACGGTCAGTGGTGGCCGGGCGGGGTCCGGGTCTGGCCCCGGGCAGCCGATCGGCCGCTGGCGGTGCCGGCCTGGAACATCGCCATGAACGCCTGCGCGTCGCGGGCCGAGCGGTACGGCGGGGCCGGCGGCGGGGGAGCGGCGTGCTGGGCGGGCCGGTCGGCGCGGTCGCGGCGGTGGCTCCGGCGGGGCAGCGGCGGCGGGGTGTCGCCGCTCGCCGCGGGCCGGACGGTGGGCGGGGTCTCCACCATCGGGTGCGCGGCGTGGGGGTGGCCGGTCGTCGGGTGGCCGGCCGTCGGGCGGGGGTCGGGGGTGAACGCCCGGTCGTCCGGTCCGAGGCCGGGGACGGTGGGCGGCAGCGGCTCGGTGAGCAGGGCGTTCGGCAGCAGCACCACGACGCGCACCCCGCCGTACGGTGAGGGCGCCGAACTGAGGGTGACCCGGAAGCCGTACTGCTCGGCGAGCCGGCCGACGGCGGCCAGGCCCAGCTGCGGCACCTCGCCGAGCCGGGAGACCTCCAGGGTGCTGCCCCCGGCGAGGGCGGCGGCGGCCTTGGCGACGGCCTGCTCGGGCATGCCGACGCCGCCGTCGTCGATCTCGATCACCGCGCCGTTGTGCACCGGCATCAGGGTCACGAACACCTGGGTGCTGGGCGGCGAGTAGCGGGTGGCGTTGTCCAGCAGCTCGGCGATGGCGTGGATCAGCGCCTCCGCGGCGGCGCCGACCACGGCGGTCTCGATCCGGCTGCGGACCACCACCCGCTGGAACGGCAGGATGCGCGACTGGGCGCCGCGCACCACGTCCTCCAGGGTGACCGGTTCGGGCCAGTGCCGTCCGGCCCGGGCACCGCACAGGACGGCCAGGGTCTGGGCCAGCCGGGCCTGTTGGGCTGCGGCGTGGTCGGCCTTGAGCAGCCCCTCCAGCAGGGCCGGGTCGTCGTGGGTGCGCTCCATGTCGTCGAGCAGGGCCTGCTGGTCGTGGGCCATGACGAGGATGCGGCGGGCGACGCTGAGGAAGGCCCGCTGGGTGGAGGCGGTGAGCTCCTGCTCCTGCTGGACGGCGGCCAGGTCGGCGCCCCGGCGGGAGAGTTCGGCGGTCAGCTGGTCCTGGAGCCGGGTGAGTTCGTCCTGCAGCCGGTCGGCCCGGACGCGCTGGGTGACGGACACGGCGCGGTACCGGGCGGCGGCCACGAGGGCGAGGACGGCGAGCACGCCGGTTGCCGTTACGGACCACTGAGTCATCGTCACGCGGCGAATTCTAGGGTGATGATCCTACGTAGGTGTGAACGGATCTCGCCAAGTGACTGGATCTTGTCAAAATCCCGTCAATACGCCGCCGATCCGGCTTCGTTCGGCCTCGACCCGGGGGTCGCGAGCCGGGCGGGGCCCGCTCCGCCAGGGTCTTCCGACGCCGGTCGACGGGCCGGTCGATGGCCGATTCCCGTCCCCGGTTGTGAGAGAGGTGTGTGCGCGGCGTCATGGAACGGGCGGCGGCCGGGTGCGAGGGCGGCGTCTCGCCGTGCCGGGCGGGCCCGGAGCGGCCGTCCGGGCGGGGCCCGGCCGGTGTGCCGGCGTGCCGCCGTGCCGCCGTGCCGGCGGTCGTCGGCGCGCGACCGACGTCCGGCCGCGCACCGGCAGGCGCCCTCCCGAGCTTCCCCCCGGCGGCGGCCGCTGCCCGCTCTTGCCGAAGGTTCGCCCGCTTCCGCCCACGGGAAGTCGGCCCGGCCGACTTCCCGTGCCGGCGCGCCTTCTCCCCGCTTCCCCGGCGCCGTTCGCGTCGCGGGTGCTCCGCTCCTCCTGCGCTTCCTCCTGCGCTTCCTCCTGCGCTTCCTCCTGCGCTTCCTCCTGCGCTCCTCCTCGGCTACTGCTCCGACTCCGACCTCGGCCAGGTGCGGAGGCTCGTGGTCAGGGTGGTGACGAGGCGGTCATGGGTGGTGGTGAGGTCTTCGGCGCGCTGGAAGGCGCCGGTGATGGAGAGCGAGGCGAAGCCGTGGGCGAGCGAGCGGAAGGTGCGGGCGGCGTGGATGGCCTCGGCGCCGTCGAGCCCGTAGGAGCGGAGGACGGCGAGGATGACGCCGATGAGGCGGGCGGCCGCGCGGGTCAGGTCGTCGTCGGGCCGGGGCGCCTGGGGCAGGGCGGTGTAGCGGTGGGGGTGTTCGGTGGCGTAGGCCTGGTAGGCGCGCAGGACGGCGGCGACGGCGTCGTCGCCGCTGCGGCCGACCGCGGCGTCGGCGAGCCGGCCGGCCAACTCCTCGGTGACCCGGACGGCGAGCAGCCGGCGCAGTTCGGTGAGGCCGCCGCTGACGTGCTTGTACAGGGAGGGGGTGGCGACTCCCGCGCGGGCGGCGACGGAGGCCAGGGTGAGGGCCTCGGTGCCCTGCTCGTCGATGAGGGCGAGGGCGTGGTCGACGACCTGCTCCGGGGTCAGTCCTACTCGGGGCATGGGTTCGGGTTCTCCGTACGGACGCGGGCCGGCGGCTTCGGGCGGTTCCAGGCGGTTCCGGGCGACTTCAGGCGAGTTCGCCGAGGAAGGGCAGCAGGGCGTCCGCGACGGCCTGCGGGTTGTCGGCCATCGGGTAGTGGCCGGACCCCTCGATCATCACCTTCCGGCTGCCGAGCGCGGCGGCCTGCCGGTCGGCGACGGCCGCCGGGTCCGGGAAGTCGGGGTCCTTGCTGCCCATCAGGACGAGCGAGGGGCAGCGGACGGCCGCGCACCAGCCGATCGGCGCGGAGTCCCCGGTGACGTGCCCGCGGGTGGCGGTCCTGCGCCCCGGGGTGCGCAGGGCGGCGACGAGGCCGTCCACGTACGCGTCGAGGTCGGCGGGCCGGGGGCCGGGGAAGGCCATCCTGCGCAGGTAGAGGCCCCAGGCGGCGGGCCAGTGGACCAGTGCGGTGCCCATCACGGCCATCACGCCCCGCATGAGGGCGTTGGACCGGTGCTCCACGAAGGAGTCGATGAGCGCGATCCCGGCGACCCGCTGGGGTGCGTCCCCGGCGACCTTGACGGCCGTGGCACCGGTGTAGGACTGCCCGACCAGGACGGCCCGTTCGATGCCGAGGTGGTCCAGCAGGGCGAGGACGTCGGTGGCGATGGCGGCCGGGCTGTAGTCCTCCCACACGATCGAGGACTCGCCGAAGCCGCGCAGGTCCATGGTGATGACCCGGTGCCCGGCCGCCGTGAGCAGCGGGTGCAGGTGCCGGTAGGCCCGACGGCTGTCGAGCATGCCGGGGAGCAGGACGACGGGGGCGCCGTCGCCCTGCCGGGTGTCGTCGAAGGCGATCCGGCCGCCGGGGACGTCGAGGTACTGGGTGCTCGGGGTGCTGGTGCCGTTCACGGTGGTCCTCCACGGTGTGTGCTGCCGATAGCCAAAAAGCTACGGCTAATAGCCTTAGCCGTCAAGGGTCGCCGCCCCGCCCTTCGTCCCCGTGTCGGACCGGGAGGGGGCTCAGACCCCTTCGACCCGGAACGGGTCGTGCTCGGCCAGCAGCTTCTCCAGCCGCGCCTGGTCGACCCGGGCGACGGTGTCCGCGGACTCCTGCCGGTCCCGGATGACTTTGGCCAGCGTGAACGCGGAGGTGACGGTGTAGAGGAAGCCGATCCCGAGGAACGCCCGGGTCCACGCCCCGACGGGCAGGTAGGCGATCCCGGCGGCGAGGGCCACGCCGGAGACGGCGAAGGAGAGGACGGCCTGGGCGTAGTAGGCGGCCGTGGTGCGGGTCTGCATCGGTGCGGTCATGGCGACAGGATGCGACGGCATCGAAGGGTCGCACATGAGTAGGAGTACTCAGATGAACCCGGGTGAATGACGGGTCGTTCGTTGACGTCCGATCACCTGGACCCCGGTCGTCCCGGGCGGATGGCTTGGAATCAGAGCCTCCTAGGATTAACGTTTGATAACGCAGCGCGGTCGTCAACGCCGTACCCAAGACGGCACCGTGCGCCGTCGCCTAATCCCACCGGCCGGCCTCCGGGCAGGCCAGGGAGCCGGGGAACCACGTTTCCCTGGGGTGAATCGGCGGGGCCCAGGCCCGGCCGTAGGAGACCTTCCTGCTCCGAACCCGTCAGCTAACCCGGTAGGCGCGAAGGAAGGAAAGGAGCGCGCCTCCGTGGCGTCGACGCACACCCCGGCACACCCGGCCGGCCCCGCAGCCGGTACCCAGCTCCTCGACCACCCCGGCCCGGACGGCACCGAGTCCCTCGGCACCGACGGGTTCGCCCCGGAGGCCGAGGCCAACCGCCACCGGATGCCGCGTCAGACCCGCGGGGCCTCCCCGCTCCTCGGCGTCACCGCCGTCGCCGCCACCCTGGGCGCCACCGGCTTCGCCTCCGCCACCCCGGCCGCCGCGCCCGCCGTCGCGGCCCCGGACGAGACGCCGGTCACCCTCGCCGCCGACCCCGGCCTCGCGCTCGCCGCCCGCATCCAGCAGCAGGCCGACAGCCAGCGCACCGCCGCCGAGGAGAGCGCCCGCCTGCAGGCCGCCCAGGAGGCCGAGGCCAAGGCCGCCGCCAAGGAGGCCGACGCCAAGCGTGCCGCCGAGGAGGCCGAGCGCGCCAAGGCCGCCGCCCTCACCCTGCCGGTGAAGGACTACAACCTCTCCGCCCACTACGGCCAGAGCGCCCGCTACTGGGCCCACCTGCACACCGGCCTGGACTTCGCGGCCGACACCGGCACCCCCGTGTACGCGGTCGGCCAGGGCACCATCACCTCGGCGGGCTGGTCCGGCGCGTACGGCTACCGGATCGTCGAGACCCTGCCCGACGGCACCGAGATCTGGTACTGCCACCTCTCGTCGATCATCAAGGGCTCCGGCAAGGTCGCCCCCGGCGACCAGATCGGCAAGGTCGGCGCGACCGGCAACGTGACCGGCCCGCACCTGCACCTGGAGGTCCGCCCGGACGGCGGCGCGCCGGTCGACCCGGAGACCTGGCTCGAGCAGCGCGGCCTCACCCCGTAACGAACCCCCCGGGCCCGCCGCGGCCTCCGGGCCGCCGGGTCGCCGGGTCGCCGGGTCTCCGGGGGCCGCCACGACCTCTACGGGCTCTGCGGGCAGGCCCCGGGTGCGCCCCGGGGCCTGGCCGCGCGTCCACCCCACTCGTCGACGGCCGGGCCGGTCGGTCCACCACCGGCCGGGCCGGTCACTCCGGCGGCCGGACTGCTCACTCCGCCGGCAACTGCGCCAGGTAGGCGTCGATCTCCTCCGGCCCCGGTTCCGGCGCGAGCTCGGGGAACTCCTCGACCAGCAGCCGCGGCAGCCCGGGCACCGTCCACTCCCCGAACAGGTCGAGCGCCACCTCGGCCGCCGCCGCCTCGAACCGGCCGAAGTCCCCGGCCAGTTCGTCCGGCATCGGCCGACCCAGCGCGGTCAGCTCGGCCAGGTTGCGGTAGCTGCGCCGCATCAGACCCTGCTCCAGCAGCCGCCGCGCACCATCGGTGGCCATGCCGACGGACAGCACCCGGCCCGGCCCCCAGCCCTGCTCGTCGGGTTCGTCCAGCCAGCCGGCCGGCACCAGCGCCTCGTAGTCGGCCAGCCGCTCCTCCTCGCCGAGCCCGGCGAAGCCCGTCAGCCAGTCCCGCACCGCCGCGCCGTCCGCCGTGTCCACCCCGTGGGCGTGCAGCAGCACCGCGTACAGCCGCGGCCAGGTGACCAGGTCGGCGCGGCGCAGCAGCCCCGCCGCGACCTCGCCCTGCCACTCGGCCTCGGCGTGCAGCCGCTCCTGGCGCTTCGCGTTCAGCCGCTTCACCGCCCGCTGGTGGTCGACCAGCAGCCGTACGGCGTCCCCGTAGGCGAGCGGATCGGCGTCCGGCGCCGGCTGGACGTACAGGTGCAGCCGCTCGTACAGCAGGTGCTCCACCGCGGCGGAGGTCAGTTCGGGCCAGCCGTCGTGCATCCTGCCCTCGCCCAGCTCCAGCAGCGCCAGCACCGTGCGCAGCGGCGCCTCGGCCACCGGCGCGCGGCCCTGCTCGGCCGCCCAGGCGAGCAGGTCGGCGGCCCTGGTGCGCGGAGCGAGCCGCAGGTCATCGTCGTTCATGCCCCGAACGGTAGCCGCCGGGCGCGGGTAGGGTCGGCACCCATGGTCCCCGTACGACTCACCGGCCCCCGGCTGGCCATCCGCGAGTACCACCACACCCCGGAGGACGTGGACGCGCTGCACGCGCTGCTCGGCGACCCCGAGGTGACCCGCCACCTCACCTTCGGCCCGCGGGACCGCGACACCTGCGCCGACCAGCTCGAGCTGTACCTGGAGGAGGCGATGGCCGAGGACCGGAGCACCTACCAGCTCGCCGTCTGCCGCCGCGAGGACGCCGAGGACCCGGCGGAGGCGGTGCCGGTCGCGCACGCCGGCCTGACCCTCGGCGGGTTCCGCTCCGCCGAGCTCGGCTGCGTACTGCGCCCCGAGGTGTGGGGCCGCGGCTACGCGACCGAGATCACGGGGCTGCTCTGCGGGTTCGCCTTCGGGCCGCTCGGGCTGCACCGGCTGGCCGCCCGGACGGACGTGGACAACCCGGCCGCCGCGCGGGTGCTCACCAAGCTCGGCTTCCGGCTGGAGGGGCGGATCCGGCACGACGTACACAAGGGCGGCGTCTGGTCCGACTCCCACCAGTACTCGCTGCTCGTGGACGAGTGGCCCGGCCCGACCGAATGACCCAGGCCGGCCCGAGCGGCCCGGCCGGGCCGATCGGCCCGGCCGGGGTGCGCAGCATCGCGCGGGCGGCCAGGCCGCCGGCGTCGATCTCGACGCTCAGCTCCTG
>NZ_JBEPAK010000087.1:0-26274 GCF_040298565.1 Kitasatospora sp. NPDC001539
CCAACCCCCCCTCCCGCCCGGGCCCCGGGGGGGGGGGCGCCCGCCCCGGGGGGGGGGGCCCCCCCCCCCCCCCCGTCCGGTGCCGTGCCGGGCCTGCTGAGCCGGCTACCACATCGCTGGAAGCCGCTCGGGAATCCGCTTCATGAAGCCCGTGCGCCAGACGAGTTGCTCGACGGGGACGGCGAGCTCGAGATCCGGCAGCCGCTCCAGCAGGACCTCCAGCGCGATCCGGGCGTGGACACGCCCGAGTGCGGTGGCGGGGCAGTAGTGGGAGCCGCCGCCGAAGGAGAGGTGGTCGGCGGCGTTGGTGCGCTGCGGGTCGAAGCGGTGAGGGTCGGGGAAGGCCTCCGGGTCGAAGTTCGCGCCCTCGACCAGCACCAGGACCAGCTCTCCCCGTGCGACGTCGACGTCTCCGAGCCGCACGTCGGCGAGTGCGAGCCGGGGCAGGGCATCGCCGATGGACAGGTTCACCCGCAGCAGCTCCTCCACACCGGCGTCGAGCAGATCGCTGCGGTCCCGCAACAGGTCCCAGGCGTCGCGGTTGGTGAGCAGGTGGACCAGGGCCATGGTGAGGAAGCCGGAGGTGGAGACGGTGCCGGCGCCGAACATGGTGACCCCGACGGTGGCCAGCATCTCGTCGGTCAGGTGCGCGTAGTCCGGGTCGTCGCGCAGGGCCGCGAGTTCCGCCATCAGCCCGGTGGTGGCGGGGTCGTCCAACAGCACGGCCATGCGGGCGATGTCGCGGTCCCAGTTGATCTTCGCGCCGGCGACGGGGCAGGCCGAGTTCATGAACGCGATGTCCAGGCTGCGCAGGAACGCGCCGCCCTCGGTCTGCGGGATGCCGAGGATGCGGCAGTGCAGGCCCGCGGAGTACGGCTCGCAGAACGCTCCGCGCAGGTCGGCCGTGGGGCCGTCCTCGACGAGCCGGTCGACGAGCCGCTCCGCCTCCTGGCGCAGCCACCGCACCAGTCCGGGCGCCTTGGGGTTCAGCGCCTTCATCACCGCCCTGCGCAACCCGGCGCCGGTGATGTTGCCCATGTTGTTGACGACCTCGGGCGGGATCGTCAGCGCGTACTGGCGGGGAACGCCCGGTGCCGAGGTGTCCTTCAGCGAGAACCGTTCGTCCGTCAGGACCTGCCGGCACAGCCGGTACGAGGACACCAGCCAGGCCTCGTCCCCGGCGATCGTGCGCACCCGCCGCACCGGCGTGGCCGCGCGCAGCTGCACCAGTTCGGCGGGGAGCCGGCTGCCGTCCCGGGAGAACGGGAAGTCGAGCAGGTCGTGGCTGCCGACGGCCGGGGGCGCGGTCGTGGTGGTCGTGCTCATGCGCGGGCTCCTTCGGCGGGGGTGACGATGGCGTGGCCCTGGTTGCGGGAGGCCCGCAGGCCGGCGCCCCGGGCGTACAAGAGTTCTGCGAGCGGCAGGAGTTGGTGGTAGCAGTTGAGCGACGACGGCACGTCGACGATCGCGGGGGTGTCGAGGAACAGCGGTGCCTCGGCGCACACGTACTCCAGGCACACCGCGCGCTGCCGCTCGGTGGGTTCCTGTCCCCGTGCGGCCAGGAACCGGTTCACCAGGTCGTCGCAGACCCTGCGGAGGTCGGCGTCCGTCTCCAGGCGGCGTGTCAGCTGCCGGTGGATCTCCTGGTAGGCGGTGTTGGCCCGGAACTCGGACATGGGCCGCCAGCGCAGCCGCGTCTGCCCCGGGTCCGCCGCCGTCACGGCGTCACGGACCTTGGCCCGCACGCTCCGCAGGTTCTTCGCCGCCTTCCTGCGGGCGTCGTCGGGACCGTACCCGCACGCCTCGTACATCTCGGCCACGTGGAGGTCGGTGTAGACGAAGTCGACCCGGTCGTAGTGGTCCAGGCTCCAGGCGGCGAGCTCGTGCAGCCGCCGGGCGGAGAAGTAGCTGTTGCCGGGCGAGACACCGATGACGGCGTGCGCGCCCTCGTCGTGGATGACCTCGCAGTGGCGCGTGTAGGGCTTCACCTGGAACACCTCGGCCATCAGCGGGGGTGCTGTGATCACACGCGTGATCCTCCACCGCGCGCTCCTGCCGACCGGGGCCCCGTGCCCCTCGGTGTGCGCTGCGGCCCCGTCACTCTATCTGCGGCGTACGGGCACCGACAGTAACCGCCGGGCTTTGGCCGAAACAGTGATCGGGCGTCCGGAAGCCGCCCGCGCGCCGCCCGGGCGCCGCAGCCCCTCGGCGGGGAGGCCGCAGCCCCTCGGCGGGGAGGCAGCCGGGGCCCGGGAGAGCCGGCGGACGTCGCGCCCGCCCGGCCGGCTCTGTCCGCAAGACCGCTTGAGTCCGGCTCTGCCCACGGCGCCGGGCCCCGGCACGGCTGCCGTGCGGTGCCCCCGCCGGCTACAGGGCCGCCAGGGCCTCCGCCAGGTCGTCCAGGCCCAGCGAGCCCTGCCGCAGGGCCTTCATGTGCCAGCGTTTGAGGTCGAACCCGGCACCCAGCCTGCGCTGCGCCGCCTCGCGGCCGGCCAGCCAGGCGCGCTCACCGAGCTTGTAGCCGATGGCCTGACCGGGGCGGCCGAGATAGCGGACGATCTCGCTGTCGAGGTGGGCGGGTGTCAGGCCGACGTACTCGCCCATGAAGGCGGTGGCCAGCTCCGGGGTCCAGCGCTCGCCCGGGCGGAACGGGGAGTGGGCCGGGATGACGCTCTCCAGGTGCATGCCGATGTCGACGATGACGCGGACGATCCGCATCATCTGCTTGCCGAGGTAGCCGAGCCGGCGTGCGGGATCGGTCAGGAAGCCCAGCTCGTCCATCAGACGCTCCGCGTACAACGCCCAGCCCTCCACGTTGGCGCTGATCTTGCCCAGCGTGACCTGGTAGCGGGAGAGCTGCTCCGCCGCGCCGGTCCAGGAGGCGAGTTGCAGGTGGTGGCCGGGAACGCCCTCGTGGTACCAGGTGCTGACCAGCCGCCAGGTGCGGAACCGCTCGTGGGCGTCGCCGTTGGCCGACGGCAGGTAGGTGCGGCCCGGGCGGCTGAAGTCGAGGCTCGGTCCGCTGTAGTAGGGCGTGGCGGCGCTGCCCACCGGAGCGATCCGGGTCTCGACCCGGCGCAGCGGGCCGGTGATGTCGAAGTGACGCCCGTCGAGCGCCTCGATCGCCTCCTCGATGAGCTGCTGCAGCCAGGCCCGCATCCGTTCGGTGCCCTGCACGGTGTGTCCGTGCTCGTCCAGGTGGGCCCGGACCTGCTGGACGGCGGCACCGGGCAGGATGCGCCCGGCCTCGGTGCGCAGTTCGGCCCAGACCCGGTGGAACTCCTCCCAGGCCCAGTCGTAGGCCTCCTCCGGGTTCACGTCGGCGCCGGTGTACTGGCGGGACGTGATCAGGTAGCGCTCGCGGCCGACGGCGTCCGGTGTGCCGTCCGCAGCGGGCCGGTAGGTGTCACGGAGCCAGTCGCGGAACGCGGCCACGGCAGCGGTCGCCGCGCCCGCGGCCGCGTCCAGTTCGGGGCGGAGCCGTTGCGGGGCCGGGGCGACGAAGTCGGCGAACCAGCCGGCGCCGCCGGACGCCTCGCCGGTCCATGCGGTCAACTGGGTGGCGAGCACGTCCGCCTGCCGCGGCGCGGCGAGCAGTCTGCGGGAGATGCCCTCGGCCAGGGTGGCGCGGTAGCCGTCCAGTGCGGTGGGCAGGTTCCGCAGCCGGCCGAGCACCGGGACCCAGTCCTCCTCGGTCTCGGTGGGCATCATGGTGAGGACGCCGCGGAGCCGGTGGACCGGCGCGTGCAGGTTCCGTACGGCCCGGAAGTCCTCGCCCGCCTCATACGTCCGGGCCTCGGCCGCCAGCCGCTCGCGCAGCAGTCGGGCGCAGGTGGCCTCGGCGGGGTCCGCGTCGTACCCGGCGCCGGGAAGGGCGTCGAGTCGCGCCAGCGCCTCCCGCACCAGCCGGTAGCCCTCCTCGATGCCATCCGGTGACGGATCGGGCATCCGGTCGTCGCCCGGTGCCACGCCCAGGGACGTGGCGGTGACGGGATCGTGGGCGGCGACCCGGGCCACGTGGTCGTCGGCGATTCGCCGTGGGGTCGTCAGGTCCTCGTTCATGGTCCCCTTCTCGCCGGTCCGGTCTCGGACGGCCGGTTGGCTTCCGTTCCTCCAAGACGGTACGCGGGGTCGGGAGTTCGGCGTGCAGCGGCTCCGCGGCTGCGGGTGGGGGGGCGGCTGCAGGGGGCGCCGAGCGGGGTGTTCGCCGCGTGCCCGGGGTGCGTGCCCGGGGTGCGGGCCCGAGGTGCGGGCCCCGGGTCCGCGCGGCGGGATCAGGTGGTGTCGGGGCGGTCGTTCCAGCCGGCCCGCCGGACGGTCTCCGCGGCCTGCTCCGGATCGGGCCTCGCGTGCCTCGGGTCGGACGGCCACTGTTCGACCAGAGCGGTCGCCCAGTGGGCCCAGTCGTCCACCATGCGGTAGAAGTCGGTGAGGAAGCGGCCGACGAGCTGGGTCTGCGCGGCGCGTTCGGGAAAGGGAGCCTGGCCGGCGAGGTGGGCGCGGGCAGCGGCGAGGTTCTCGTCGTTGCGCTCGGCAGCCCAGGCGTGCGCCGCCCGGAGGGTGGCCAGCGTGTCGTCCCGGGTGCCGTTCTCCGCGAAGAAGATCTTGAGGAGCTGCTCGCACTCCAGGACCGGCCCCGTGCCGGGCTCCTGCAACCACGCGGCGAGTGCCCGCCTCCCGGCGTCGGTGATGGAGTAGACGGTGCGGGGGCGGCGGCCCACCGATTCCCTGGTGGCCTCGGCGAGACCGTGGCGGACCAGCTTCTTCGGCTCCTCGTAGAGCTTGCTCTCGGCCCTGGGCCAGATCCGGCCGAGGCTCCGGTCCATCTGGCGGGCCAGTTCATAGGTGCTCCAGGGCTGCACGGCGAGCAGGCCGAGGATGGAGTAGGAGGTGGTGGTGAGTTCGGAGGCTCTTGACATCTTCGTCCCCTGGGGAGTATTCCGGACATATCAGACATTTTAGTCCCCTTGGGAGTAAGCAGGCGGTAGACATGAGCACGAAGACCCTTGGGGTCCACCCCTCGAACGTGCAGCAGGCACGGGCCTGGGACGGCGAGGAGGGCGGATTCTGGGCCGCGAACGCCGCGCAGTTCGACGCGGCCGTCGCCGGTTACCACACCCGCCTGCTGGACGCCGCCGCCATCGGCCACGCCGAGCGGGTCCTCGACATCGGCTGCGGGACCGGCCGGACGACCGTCGACGCGGCGCGCCGCGCGGCCGACGGCTTCGTCCTCGGGGTCGACCTGTCATCGGAGATGCTCGCCGTGGCGCGACGGCTCGCCGCGCAGGAGGGCGCGGCCAACGTCCACTTCGTCCAGGCCGACGCCCAGGTCCACGACTTCGGCGCCGATCCGTTCGACGTGGCGATCAGTCGCACCGGCACCATGTTCTTCGCCGACGCCGCTGCCGCGTTCGGCAACATCGCCCGCGCGCTGCGGGCCGGCGGCCGGCTGGTGCAACTCGTCTGGCAGGCGCCCTCGCACAACCCCTGGTTCACCGGGTTCACCACCGCCCTGGCCGCCGGCCGCACGCTGCCGGCCCCGCCGCCGGACGCGCCGGGCCCCTCCTCCCTGGCCGACCCGGACCGGGTCCGCGCCGTCCTCACCGCGGCCGGCTTCGACGAACCGGCTTTCGAGGCCGTCGCCGCTCCCATGCACTTCGGCCGCGACGCGGACCGGGCGTTCCGGTTCGTCACCGGCCTGCTCGGCTGGATGCTTACCGACCTCGACGAGACCGCCCGCAGCCGGGCCCTGGCCGACCTGCGGACCACGCTCGAGGCGCATGAGACCCGCTCCGGCGTCTGGTTCGACTCCGCCGCCTGGCTGATCACCACCCGGCGGGGGGACGTCACGGGCTGACCGTCACGCCTGGGCGGGAAGGCCGCACGACCGCCAGGCCGCGCCGCCCACCCCCGATCCGCGCTGCACCACCAGGCCCGCCGGTCGCTGGCCGACGCCATGGCGTCGCCCTGCGACCGGACGGTGACGGAACACCTCGGCGGGATCCGCCGCCGGAGCACGTCATCCGTCGGTGGCGGCGTCGGCCTCCCACCGCAGCAGGTCGCCCGGCTGGCACTCGAGGACCTCGCAGAGCGCGGCGAGCGTCGCGAAGCGCACGGCCTTGGCGCGGCCGTTCTTGAGTACGGCGAGGTTCGCCGGCGTGATCCCCACCCGGTCCGCCAGCTCGCCCACGGACATCTTCCGCCGGGCCAGCATCACGTCGATGTCGACGGCGATCGGCATCAGATGACCTCGTCCAACTCCGCCTGGAGCTGCGCCGCTTCGACGTCGCGCGCAACGGCCTGGGCGAGCAGCGTGCGCAGCACGAACACGATGAGCGCGACCGCCAGGATGGCGAGACCGATACCGCCCATGATGAGCGTGACCCCCGGGTCGTCCCGCTGGCCCGGCGCGTTGACGGCCGTGACCGCGAACCACAGCAGGGACGCCGCCACGATCGCGCCGGTCACCACGTCCACGTACCGGAAGGCGGCGTGGGAGAACACGGTGCCGCGGCGCACCATCGTCACCAGCCGCCACACGCAGACCAGGACGACCTGGGCCGACACCATGCCCAGGAGCACGATCACGCGCAGCGGGGTCAGCGGGAGCGACCCGTCCTCCGGATCGTTCCCGCTGATCAACGCCCACGTCATCGACGCCTGCACGAACACCGTGCCGGCGAACACCACTGCGAGCACGGCGCGCAACGCACGCACTGCCAGCTTCCCCATGCCTCATCCCTCCATCGAATCGCGATCGGAATCTATCGTTTTTCGATAGATGAGGCAAAGGTGGGGCGAGGACGAGGCCGCAGTCGCGCTCGCGGTAGGCGCGGCCGCTCCCGGGCGCGGCGGCTGCGTGAACTGTCCGATGCCGTCGGGCCCGGCCGAGGCCTCCTGGAACCCGGCCGCGCTCGAAGTCGGCCGCGATCGGAGCCGGACACGCTGGGAGCACGACACGCCCGGAGCCCGACACGCTCGAACCCGGCCTCGCCAGAGGCGGACCGGGCGAGCCGCCTCCTGCGGTCAGACCGCGCCGCGGAGAACGTACGCCGTCATCGGGGCGGTGACCGGGCCCGGGCCGAGGAGCCTTGTCATCTCCTCGATGACGGCGGCCCGGACGGCCGGCCCGTCGCCGCGCTCCTCGACGGCCGCACGCACGGGCGTCCCGGCGAGGAACCCGGTGGCGACGTCGGCGGCCGAGGCGGCCCGGCCCTCCAGCGTCAGCTCCAGCTCGTCCTCGACGGCGAACCCGGCGGCCCGCAGGTCGGCGGCAGCGCGAGCGGGGTCGGAGTAGCCGTGCGGGACGGTCGGGAGGAACTGCGGCGGGTCGGCCGGAAAGGCCCGCTCCAGCCCGGCCTGCACCGCGGCGTCGAAGCCGTGCGCGGGAAGCGGCCCCCAGGTGTTGAACAGGAACCGACCGCCCGGGGCCAGCACCGCGCCCTGGCCAGGAAGGCCGCGACCCGGTCCGGGAAGAACATCACTCCGAACTGGCAGACGACCAGGTCGAAGGCGGCGTCCGGGAACGGCAGCCGCTGCGCGTCGGCCTGCCGCCACACCGCGCCCGGCGCCCGGGCTGCCCCGAAGGCGACCATGGCCTCGTTCAGGTCGGTGGCCGTCACCTCGGCCGTCGGCACCGCCTCGAGCAGCGCCGACGTCAAGACACCGGTTCCGGCAGCGAGTTCGAGGATCCGCCCGGGGCGGAGTGCGGCGGCCCGGGCGGCCAGGTCCGCGGCGAAGGGCCGGAAGAGCACCGGCACGAGGTACTGCTCGTAGGCTGCCGGCATGGACTCGGCCCAGCGCCGATCGGCGTCGCTTCCCGTCATCCACGTGACGGTAGCGGGGCCTCGGGAAACCCCCCTCACGCCACGCCGTCCTCGCACCTCGGGTGCGGCTCGCCCGGGACGGCCCACGACCGGCGGGCAGCGGGCCCGGGCCTCAGCCGGAGTCCCTCGCCCGGATCGCGGGCCCCTCGCTCGTGGCGCGTGCCCGGCCGGCCGGGCCCCCGGCACCTCCCGGCACGGGGAGTCGGCCTCCGTTCGCCACGGCACCGCGCCACGCTCACCCCCCGGCACCGCGGCGCCGCGCGTCGGACACTCCGCCACCCCTCCGCGCCGGAGGCCCTACCCGGCCTGCTCGTCCGGGGCGTCGGCGAGCCGGGGGGGCCGCGGCTCGGGCGGTGTTCCCCACAGTCGGCCCGGGTGCGTGTTCAGGACGATCCGGTTGTGCCGGATGCGGTTGCCGGAGAGGCACAGCCCGTACCCGTGGTGGAGAACTCGGGGCCGGCGTTGCTGCCGCTGCCACCGAACGTGAGCCAGTGCGTGGCATCGGCGCCGACGACGCCCGGTGTGCCGGTGTACTCGGCGATGCCGTCGGCGCTGGGCATGGTGCCCATGACGTGGTTGCCGTTGCCGGCCCGGTCGCTGCCGGTGGTCTGGGAGATCCCGCCGCCGGAGACCAGGCCGCGACGGCAGTCCGCGCGAGACGGCCCCGCCGCCGGGTGATCGGACAGGGGTGCGGCCGAGCACGAGCGGCACGCACCCCGCCGGCCGGTGGGGAGGCCGTCGGCCCGTTCCGCCGCGAGCCACGATCTGGATGACCACCCAGGGCAGGCGCGAGCGCGCCGTACGGATCACCAATGGCCCACCCCTGGGTCGGCCGCCAGGATTTCAGCGCTCCCGTTCCTCCCGGCCGCCAGCCGCCGACGCCGCCCCGACCCCGGGCGTCGGCACGAGAAAGGACCGTTCCATGGCCAAGGGCTCTCCGCGTCGTGTCACCGCAGGAAGGGCGCTCGCGTTCGGCGCCGTCCTGGTGCTCGCGGCGCCGGGCACCGCGTACGCCAACACCGTCAGCGGGACGGTGAGGACTCCCGGCGCGACCGCCGGGGCCGCCTCGACCTTCTCCGAGATCTCCACCCACGCCGACTGTGCGAGCGGTCTGATATCCGGTGGCGGCATCAACCAGGCCATCGGCACCGGCAGTTCGTCCAACGGTAACAAGGTCGACGGCACCGGGCCCAGCTCCGACGGCTCCACCGAGTACCTCGGCTCGACCGGCGTCGTCGGCACCGACGTGACGCACTGGCTCGCCATCGGCGGCAGCGGCGGCGCCGTGAACGCCTCCTTCTCCACCACCCCGTACGCGGTCTGCTTCACCAGCAACCTCATCAACCACACCCAGGTGGTGATGAGCAAGGTCGCCGGCCCGAGCGCGGCTTCGACCGTGGCCCTGACCGTGGCGACCTGCCCGTCCGGCACCCGCCTGCTCGGCGGCGGCGCCCGGACCACCCCGGCCGACGTGGGCAGCCTCAAGCCGATCGCCAGCTACCCGACCTTCGACGACTCCGCCCACGACCACGGGCAGAAGGCCGCGGCCGACGGGGCGACCAACCCCGACTCGTGGGCCGCGGTCGGCTGGAACGGCGGTGGCGGCGGCTCCAGCAACGAGACCTACGCCTACGCCATCTGCAGCGGTGACGCCGTCAACGTCAGTGGCGCCACCGTCACCGTTCGCAACAGCGAGGCGAGCGGCCCGAACGCGGCGACCACCGGCCAGACGGTGACGGTCGGCTGCGGCGCGGGGGACGGCAAACTGGTCAGCGGGGGCGCGGCCATCAGCCACGGAAACGTGACCGGCAGCGACTTCACCGGGCCCGGCTCCGGCGGCGACCACCTCAACGGAAGCTTCCCCAGCGACGCGAGCGGCAACCCGGTCGGCGACGGGACGACCACCGCGTCCTACTGGACGGCCTACACCCACACCGGCGGCGCCGGCTCCACGGGCAACTACTCGGACGCCTGGGCGCTGTGCGCCAGCGACGGCGTCTGATTACCCGTCACCCCGCTCGCGGGCAGGCCGCCAAGACGCGAAAGCTCCCGGCCTGCCCGCGGATCACCGGTTCCACCTCGGGCCGCCCACTCCGGCCCGGAAAGGCGACATCACCCCATGAACCGTCCGGCTGACCGCCGTTCACGCGCCCTCGGCACCGCCACCACCGCCCTGGCCGGTGCCTCCGGCCTGCTCGCCGCCGCCCTCGTGCCCGTCACCGCGGCCGCGGCGGCGCCCGCCTCGCCGTGCGGCAGCGGCGGCGTCCTCACCGTCTCCGCCCCCAGCTGCACCTACACCGCCACCGGCACGGACACCTTCACCGTGCCGGACGGCGTCACCGCGGTCAGCATCGACCTGTTCGGCGCCGAGGGCGGCAGCGCCGCCGGATACGTCTCGCCCAACCCACCGAACGCCGGCGCGCCCGGCGGCCTCGGCGGCGAGTCCCGGGCCACCTTCGCCGTGACACCCGGCCAGACCCTGCAACTCACCCTCGGTGCGGCCGGCGTCCCCGGCACCTCCCGGCACGGCGAGTTCGCCCGCCCGGGCGGCTACGGCCACGGCACGGGCGGCGGCGGGGCGCACGGCGGCGGAGGCTCGGGCGGCGGCGCCTCCGACGTCCGCACCGGCGCCTTCGGCGCGGCCGACCGGGTGCTCGTCGCCGGCGGCGGCGGTGGCGCGGGCAACGGCGGTCCCCTGCTGTACGGCGGCAACGGTGGCGGCCCGATCGGCGAGTCCGGCGGCGAGGGCGGCGGGCCGGCCGGTTCCGGCGTGGCGGGCGGCGGCGGTAGCCAGAGCGCGGCCGGCGCCGGCAGCCCCAACTCCGCACTCGGCGGCCCGGGCGCTCCCGGCGGCGACTACGACAACTGGACGGGGCTGTACAACCCGGGCAGTGGCGGCACCGGCGGCAACGGTGCCCGCGGCGGCAACGGCGGCGGTGGGGGCGGCGGAGGCTGGTTCGGCGGCGGAGGCGGATCGGGCGGCGGGAACCCCGGCAACCTGTACGGCGCGGGCGGGGGCGGCGGTAGCAGTCACGCGGCGCCCTCGGCCACCGACGCCTCGCTGCTCCAGGGCGTCAACCACGGCAACGGCCGGGCCGTCATCTCCTTCCGCTACGGCACCACCACGACGCTCACCACCGACACCGCCACGCCGCTGTTCGGGCACCCCGTCACCCTCACCGCGACGGTCGCCCCGGCCAATCCCGCCGCCCCGGCCCCGACCGGAACGGTCATCTTCTCCGACGGGACCACTCCCCTCGCGACCGTGCCGCTCACCGACGGCCGAGCCGCCTTCACCACGGCCCGGTTCCAGCCCGGAGCCCACCCGATCACCGCCACCTACAGCGGCGATCCGGGCCTCACCGCCAGCACCACGGCGGCCCCGACCGGGCTCACCGTGGGCTTCAGCGAACCGTGCATCACCACCCCCCACCACGGCCGACTGACCGTCGAGACCGATCGCTCGCTCTGCATCGCGGCCGGCGGCGTCCAGGACGGGGCGGTCACGGTACGGCCCGGCGGGGCACTGGCCGTCCTCGACGCCGAGGTCCGCGGCTCCCTGACGGCCGACGGCGCCCTCGCCCTCACCGTCTGCCGCTCCACACTCCGGGGAGCCGTCACCGTCCGCGGCACCAGCGGCTACGTCCTGATCGGATCGGACCCCGGCAGCGCCGGCGACTGCGCGGGCAACGAGATCCACGGCACGATGACGCTGGACGGCAACACCGGCGGGACGGAGGTCTCGGGCAACACCGTCACGGCCCGCTGAGTGGCGGGACCGCCCGGCCCCGGCGGAGCCGAGCGGACACCGGTACCGGGCCGTCGGGCTGCGCCGCCCGGGCGGGCGGTGGACGGCGGGTGGGGTGGACGGCGGGTGGGCAGCCGACGTCTGCCCGCTGCCCGCTGCCCGCTGCCCGCTGCCCGGCGGCCCACGACATTCCGGCCACCGGGGTCCAGGCCCCGGCGCCGGGTGACCGGGCGGGTGACTACCCGGCCGGCTCGTCCGGGGCGTCGGCGAGCCGGGGGTCCGCGGCCCGGGCGTCGCGGATCTCCCCTCGGTCCTCCTCGTGGACCTGCCGGCGGAACTCCTCGCGGATCTCCTGCGGCCCGAAGGGCCGGACGCCCTCGACCTTCGACCAGACCAGGTAGGCGAGGCCGCCGAGGGCGACCCACGCCAGCGACCACTCGATCGGGTGGACGCCCGGGTTGGCCTTGTCCGCATAGCCGTAGATGACCAACCAGCCGACGGCCGCGAGGATGCTGGGCAGCGGGTAGAGCACCATCCGGTACGGGCGGGCGAGGTCCGGCTGCCGCTTGCGGAGCACGGTGACGGCTGCGATCTGGGCGAGTGCCTGGACGATCACCATGACGCTGGTCAGCAGGGCGATCAGGATGCTCAGCGGCGGGTGCGCGGAGTCGCTGCCGACGTGCCGCGCGAAGAGGAAGCCGACGGCGGTGACGCCGCCCATGGCGAGCAGCCCGACGACCGGGAAGCCGTGCGCGCGGTGCAGCTTGGCGAAGGAACGGAAGAACATCCCGTCGCGGGCCGCGCCGTAGGGCACCCGGGAGCCGCCGAGCAGGCCCGTGAAGACGGAGGCGAAGGCAGTGATCAGGATCAGCACCGTGACGGTGTCGGCGGCGCCCTTGCCCCAGGTCCGCTCCAGTACGGCGGAGGCGACCGACGTGGAGGCGACCTGGTCCGGGTCCAGCATGTCGTGCCAGTCGACCACGCCGAGGACGCCGACCTGCATCAGCAGGTAGATGCCCATGATGGCGAGGATCGAGAAGATGATCGCGCGCGGCATGACCCGGCCCGGGTCCCTGATCTCGGCGCCCAGGTAGGAGGCGGTGTTGTAGCCGAGGTAGTCGTAGATCCAGATGGTCAGACCGGCGGCGAACCCGATCCAGAAACGGCCGTGGGTCGGTTCGATCGCGTGGGCGGGCCAGCTGAAGGCGAGCGAGGCGTGGAAGTCGGTGAAGGAGGCGAGGATCACCGAGCCGACCGAGATGATCATCACGACCCACATGGCGACCGTGATGGTGCCGACGGACTCGACCCGGCGCCACAGCAGCACCACGATCAGGGCGAGCACCGCGACGCCGAAGACGTCCCCCTGAAGGGTCGTCATGCCGGGCCAGAGGTAGCCGAGGTACTGCACCAGTCCCTGGACGCCGGTGGACATGATCAGCGGAATGAAGAGCATGGCCGTCCAGACGAACAGGAACGGCATCAGCCGCCCGGTGCGGTACCGGAAGGCCTCGCGCAGGTACACGTAGGTGCCGCCGGCGCCGGGCAGCGAGGCGCCGAGTTCGGCCCAGACCAGGCCGTCGACCAGGGCGAGCAGGGCGCCGGCGATCCAGCCGATGACGGCCTGCGGGCCGCCGAAGGCGGCGACCATCAGGGGGATGGTCACGAACGGTCCGATGCCGCACATCTGGCTCATGTTGATCGCGGTGGCCTGGAAGAGGCCGATTCTCCGGGTGAAGCCTGAGGACACGGGTGGCTCCGGGGGGTGGGGGCGGACCGGGACGATGCGAGTCGCGGATCAAGTTAGGAAGGCTTACTTATTCCGTCAAGAGCCCGCGGGCCGTTCCCCGACCTCATGGGCGCAACGATTCGGCCGCCCTCCCGAACCCCGGGGCCCCCTCCCGAACCCCGGCCCCCTCCCGGCTCCCCGGGGGCCGCAGAACGGGCCGGGCTGGCCGCCGACCACTGCTGCGGTCGTGCGCGGCACGGGCGCGGCGACCGGGGGCGGACCCACTCGCACGAGTCCGGCCAAACGTTTGGCTCATCGGTTGACCCAAACGTTTGGGTACGGCATCCTGGGCCCCCGAAACAGGGGGTGCCGATGACTCAAGAACCCATACCCGCAGTGCTCTTGAAACCCGTTCCGCTCCGGAGGCTGCCCGCCTACCGGCGCCTGGCCGCCGCCGGTCCGGTATTAGGCCTGGTCATGCTGGGCGCCGCCGTCAGGGTGGTGGCGCGGTCCGATCGGGCCGGCATCGGCGCCGTGGGCGGCGTGCTCGTCGTCGCCCTGCTGGCCGTGTCCGCCCTGACCTGGCTGGGCGTGTACCGCTGGCAGCGTTCGCACCGCCAGCGGGTCGCCTATGCGAACGGCCTGCTGACCGTCACCGACCGCCGCGGCCGGAGCTCTTCGGTCGAACCGACCGCGGCCACCGCGCACCCGGTGCGCGGATCCAAGGGCGAGTCCGTGCTCCTGGTGGTGTCGGGCACGGCGGGCCGGACGCCGGTGGTGCTGCGCGCGGAGCACTGGGACTGGCAGCGCCTGCAGGACAGGGTGTTCCGCCCCTGCGGGTTCACCATCGCGCTGGCGTCCGAGCGCGACAGCACGCCACAGGCGCTGCGGACGGCGTACCCGGGGCTGCGGCTGCCGTTCTCCGTGGCGCGGCCGTACCTGTTCGCGGCCCTGCTCACCGTCGGCATCCTCGTCCTGATCGCAGCCGTCGTCGTCCTGGTGTCCCTGCCCTACCTGACGTCGGGCACGGGCTCCTGACGCACGGACCGGCCCGGGCCACGGCCCGCCGGTGTCCGTGCCCGACCGGCGAGCCCGGGCCCCTGTCCGGACGCCGGTGCCGGGCACCGCATCCGGGTGCCGGGACCGCGCGCCGGGACGGCCGTGCGAGCCCGGGCGCCGGGACCGTCGTCAGCGAGCGAACTTCTCGATGGCGGCCGCGGTGACCGGGGCGAAGAAGTTGACGAGGTTGCCGTCGGGGTCGCGGACGAGCAACGACCGGTTGCCCCAGGGCATGGTGGTGGGCTCGGTGACGAAGTCGGCGACGAGGCCGGTCAGGTTCCGGTACACGGCGTCCACGTCGTCGACCAGGAGCTCGGTGATCACACTGCGGTTGTCCGCCGGGCGGGCGGAGCCCGGCGCGAACAGCGGGACGGTGCGGGTGCCGGCGACGGCGAGGGTGGCACCGGGGGTCCGGAGTTCGGCGAAGTCCTCGGTGGCCCAGGCCGCCACGATGCCGGTGGCCTTCTCGTAGAACCCGACGAGGCGTGCGACGTCGCCGGTGATGATGCGGATCGAGACGAAGGCCATGGTTCTCTCCCAGGGTGGTGGAGTCGCTGCACGTCGCAGGCTAGGACGAATAGGGGACAGAATCGGTCCACTATTCGCGTCCTCGCGTTAGGCTCGGCGCATGTCTCGACCCACCGGGCGCGTGCTGACGCTCCTGGAGCTGCTGCAGTCCGGCGGCGTCCGGACGGTGGCCGAACTGGCCGACCGGCTCGGCGTCGACGGGCGGACCGTACGGCGCTACGTGGACCACCTGCTCGACCTCGACGTCCCGGTGGAGGCGGTGCGGGGCCGCTACGGCGGGTACCGGCTCGCCGCCGGCTACCGCCTGCCTCCGCTCATGTTCAGCGACGACGAGGCACTCGCCGTGCTGCTCGGGCTGGTCGCCGGCCACCGGCAGGCGACGACGGCGGTCGCGGGCACGGCGAGCGAGACCGCGGCGGCCAAGATCCGCAGGGTGCTGCCCGGGCGCCTGGCCCGCAGGCTGGAAGCCGTCCTGGAGTCCCTGGCGTTCACCGCGCCGCCCGGGGAGCTCGCCGGCCCCGACGCCGAGCTCCTGCTCACCGTCGCCGATGCGGTGCGCCACCGGCGGCCGCTCTCGATCAGGTACACCGACCGGGGCGGCCGTCGCAGCGAACGCCCCCTGCACGCGTACGGGATCGTCTCCCACGCGGGCCGGTGGTACGTCACGGGCACGGATCCCGGGATCGGTGAGGACCGGACCTTCCGGCTCGATCGCATCGCGACCGCGAGGGTCCTGCCCGGCACGTTCGAGGCGCCCGCCGGACTCGATCCGGCACAGCGCGTGCTGTCCGGGTTCGCCACGGCCGAGTACCGGTACGAGGTGTCCCTGCGCATCCACGGGACGGACGAGCTGATCCGCGCCCGCCTTCCGGCCGGCGTCGCGATCCTGGAGGAGGGCGCTCAGCCGGCGGGCGCGGACCCGGCGACCGAGCGCTGGCTGCGGGTCGAGCTGCGGGTGGAGAACCTCGACTGGTTGCCGCCGGTCCTCGCCTCGCTCGACCGGCCGTTCGTCATCGAGCGCCCCGACGAATTGCGCGACCTCGTCCTCGCGCTCGCCGACCGCCTCGCGGCCGGCGCCCGTCGCACCTGACAGCGCGGCCCGGGGCTGAGCGGCGGCCGCGGAAAGCCGGGCCGCTCCCGCCGCACGAGGGTGGGTGCGGCAGGGCTACCCTCCTCTCGCCGCAGGCCCGTACGTTGGTCGGCATGCACACGAAACGGCTGAGTGAGTTCCTGCGGGCCCGGCGCGCACTGGTGCGCCCCGAGGACCACGGGATGCCCGCCGGGGTGCGCCGTACTCCCGGTCTGCGACGCGAGGAGATGGCCGTCCTCGCGGGGGTGAGCACCGACTACTACGTGCGGCTGGAGCAGGGGCGCGAGCGCAACCCGTCGCCCCAGGTCCTGCGGGCGCTGGCGGCCGCCCTGCTGCTGAGGGACGAGGAGGCCGCCTACCTGCGCGCGCTGGTCGATCCGCCGCGTCCCGGACGCCCCGGGCCGGCCCGGGAGTACGCGGGCCCGCAGCTGGTGTCCCTGCTGGACACCTGGGTGGACACGCCGGCGCTGGTCTACGGCCGGTACCTCGACCTGCTGGCCGTCAACTCCCTGGGCGAGGCGCTGTTCTCCTGGCTCGGCAGCGGGACCAGCCTGATCACGGCGATGTTCCTCGAACCGGCCGCGCGGGAGTTCTACCGTGACTGGCCCGTGGTGGCGCAGGGGTGCGTGGCCGCGCTGCGGGCCGCGAATCCCGCTCCGGACGACCGGCGGTTGCAGGACCTGGTGGGCGAACTGTCGGTACGCAGCCCGGACTTCGCCCGCATGTGGGCCCGTCACGAGGTCCGGGCCAAGTCGGCCTCGACCAAGCGCTTCCGCCACCCGCTGGTCGGCGAACTCACCCTGGGCTTCGAGACCTTCTCCGTCAACAGCGCCCCCGGCCAGCACCTGGTCGTGTACCGGGCCGAAGCCGGCAGCGCCGACGAGGAGTCGCTGGCCCTGCTGGGAAGCCTCGCCCTCGCCGAGTTCCCACCCGATTCCCACGACGTCCACGACGTCCACGACGAAGGACACCTCCCCCATGACCTCCCCTGACTCCCCCGTGTGGTTCATCACCGGCTGCTCCTCCGGCCTGGGCCGGGCACTGGCCCGGGCGGTGCTGGACCGCGGATGGCGGGCGGTGATCACCGCCCGGGACCCGGGCACGGTCGCCGACCTCGTCTCCGGACACGAGGAGCGCGCCGTCGCCGTGGCCCTGGACGTCACCGACTCCGAGCAGATCGCGTCGGCGGTCGCCCGGGCCCGGGCCGCCTTCGGGCGGATCGACGTCCTGGTCAACAACGCCGGCTACGGCTACCTCGCCGCCGTCGAGGAGGGCGAGGACGACGAGGTCCGCGCCCTGTTCGAGACCAACGTCTTCGGCCTGGTCGCCACCACCAAGGCCGTCCTGCCGGGCATGCGGGCCCGTCGCGCCGGCCACATCGTGAACATCTCCTCGCTCGGCGGTCTGGTCGGCTTCGGCGCCACCGGCTACTACCACGCCACCAAGTTCGCCGTGGAGGGCCTCTCCGAGTCGCTCGCCGCCGAAGTCGCCCCGTTGGGGATCAACGTGACGATCGTCGAGCCGGCCGCGTTCCGCACCAACTGGTCCGGACCCTCCATGCGCCAGTCCGCCACCACCATCGACGACTACGCCGACACGGCGGGCGCACGCCGCGCCGGCACGCTGGCCACCTACGGCCGCCAGCCCGGGGATCCGGCGCGCGCCGCCCGGGCCGTCATCAACGCCGTCACGGCCGAGGAGCCCCCGCTGCGGCTGCTGCTGGGCAAGGCCGCGTACGACATCGCCACCGCCAAGCTGGACTCCCTCAAAGCCGCCTTCGACGACTGGCGGGAGGTGACCCTCGGCGCCGACTTCCCCGCCGAGCGCACCGCAGGCTGACGGCGCGCACCCGCGGCAGCCACCGGCACCACCCGACGGCCGGACCCCGGCCGGGGCGCCGCAGGGGCGCTCCGGCCGGGGCCGGCCCGCTCGAGCACCGCAATCTGAAACCTGCTCGGACGCTCCGGCTTCACCGCCCGCGTCCCGGCCGCCGGTGCTCCGCGACCGCCGCGCGGGACGAAGGACGCCGTGCGGACCTGGCAGTGTGCTGGTCGAGGCCCGGCTCTTCCCCTCGCGGGAACCGGTCCGCGCAGGTCGGCGTCCTCCCATGAGTCCGCAAGATCGACTTCGCCGAAGGGCGCATCCATGACCGGTACGGCTGCCCGCTACCTCTATCTCGCCCGTCACGGTGAGGCATCGCCGGACGAGAGCGAACTGACGGATGCGGGCCGCCGCCAGGCTGCCCTGCTGGGGGAGCGGCTCCGCGGCGTCCCGCTGACGGCGATCCACCACGGCCCCCTCCCCCGCGCCGAACAGACCGCCCGGCTGGTCAGTGAGCAGCTGGGCGGAGTCCCCTGTCGCCGTTCCGAAGCGGCCGGCGACTACCTCCCCTACCTGCCGACGCGCGAGGAGCTGCCGCCGGAGGCAGCGGACGCCTGGATCGAGTTCCTGCACCGGTTCCCGGTCGAGGAACGCGAGCAGGGCCCCGGGCTCGCCGCCGCGGCACTCGCAGAGTTCACGGGGCCGGTCCTCGGAGACGAACCGCGGCACGAACTCGTCGTCACCCACAACTTCCTCGTCGGCTGGCTCGTCCGAGCCGCCCTCGACGCGCCCGAGTGGCGATGGTTGGGCATCAACCACGCCAACGCGGCCCTGACCGTCATCCGCTACACGCCCGACCGTCCCCCGGCGGTCCTGCTCTTCAACGACACCGGCCACCTGCCCGCCGAGCTCCGCTGGACCGGATTCCCGCCGGAGCTCCACGTCTGAGGCCCGCGGAGGAGTTCGATGACGAACCGTCGGAGGCGATCCGGACCCCCGGCCTGACCCTCGCCACGGGCTGACCGCCCCCTCCGGCGGGTGCCGGGTGCCGGTCTTCCGCCCGCCGGCGGGAGGCCGGCGCCCGTGTCGGGACACCCGCGACATCCGGGGTTCACCCGGTCTTCGCGCTGCGGCCTCCCGGGGAAGCTTCCCTCCCGTGATGGACGTTCACGTGGACCGGCCCACGGCTCGCCGCGATCCAACAGTGATCCGAAGGCTCTTGACGGAGACTTTGTTAGCGTTAACACTTCATTTCACGCCAGGCCGGAGCCCTGCGGAGCCGACTCCCTCGATCCACGAGGTCCGCCCCCGGTCGGCCCCCGCTCGACCGCTCCCGGCCACCCGGGCAGCAAGGTGGCGCCATGCCGGTCGCGGAAGATCACTGGAGGAACTGTGCGCAAGCTTTCAGCGGGCCTCGTCGCCGCAGGTCTCGCTCTCTCCCTGGCCGCCTGCGGCCAGAGTGCCAACGGCGCCGGCGACGGCGCGGCGAATGGGGACGCCAAGGGCGGTCTCGTCGGCATCGCCATGCCGACCAAGGCGTCGGAACGCTGGATCAACGACGGCAACAACATGGTCAAGGAGTTCCAGGCCAAGGGCTACAAGACCGACCTGCAGTACGGCGACAACGTGGTGGAGAACCAGGTCTCCCAGGTGGAGAACATGATCACCAAGGGCGCCAAGCTGCTCGTGATCGCCGCCATCGACGGTTCCTCGCTCACCAACGTGCTGCAGAAGGCGGCCGACGCCCACATCCCGGTCATCTCCTACGACCGGCTGATCCGCGGCACGAAGAACGTCGACTACTACGCGACCTTCGACAACTTCAAGGTCGGCGTCCTCCAGGGCGGCTACATCGTCGACAAGCTGGGGCTCAAGGACGGCAAGGGGCCGTACAACATCGAGCTGTTCGCGGGCTCGCCGGACGACAACAACGCCACCTTCTTCTTCAACGGCGCGATGAGCGTCCTCAAGCCGTACATCGACCAGAAGAAGCTGGTCGTGCAGAGCGGCCAGACCGAGTTCAACCAGGTCGCCACGCTGCGCTGGGACGGCGGACTCGCCCAGTCCAGGATGGACAACCTCCTGAGCAAGGCCTACACCTCCGCCCACGTCGACGCCGTGCTCTCGCCCTACGACGGCATCTCGATCGGCATCATCTCCTCGCTCAAGGGCGTCGGCTACGGCACCGCCAAGTCCCTGCCGGTCGTCACCGGCCAGGACGCCGAGCTGGCCTCGGTGAAGTCGATCATCGCGGGCGAGCAGACCCAGACCGTCTACAAGGACACCCGCCAACTGGCCAAGGCCGCGGCCCAGATGGGCGACGCGCTGCTGACCGGCGGCAAGCCCGAGGTCAACGACACCAGCCAGTACGACAACGGTGCCAAGACCGTCCCGGCGCAGCTGCTCCAGCCGGTGAGCGTCGACAAGGACAACTACCAGCACGTGCTGGTGGACAGCGGCCAGTACACCGCCGACCAGCTGAAGTAGTCCACCGGGCCCGCCCGGCGGGGCCGGCTCCCGACCGGCGGTGCGGGGCCCGGAGAACCCGTGGCCACCGCACCGCCCCGAACGATACGGACGCACAACCATGGCTGGACCCGTTCTCGAGATGCGGTCGATCAGCAAGTCGTTTCCCGGCGTCAAGGCGCTCTCCGAGGTCAACCTGACCGTCGCCGCCGGCGAGGTCCACGCCATCTGCGGCGAGAACGGCGCCGGCAAGTCCACCCTGATGAAGGTGCTCAGCGGCGTCTACCCGCACGGCAGTTACGAGGGCGAGATCCTCTTCGAGGGCGAGCCCTGCCGCTTCAGGGACATCCGGGCCAGCGAGCAGCGCGGCATCGTCATCATCCACCAGGAGCTGGCGCTGGTGCCGTACCTGTCGATCGCCGAGAACGTCTTCCTGGGCAACGAGCACGCCACCCGGGGCGTCATCAGCTGGCACCGGACGCTCACCCACGCCGGCGAACTGCTCCGTCAGGTCGGCCTGGACGAGAGCCCGCAGACCAGGGTCGCCGATCTCGGGGTGGGCAAGCAGCAGCTGGTGGAGATCGCCAAGGCGCTGGCCAAGAAGGTCAAGCTGCTCATCCTGGACGAGCCGACCGCCGCGCTGAACGACGAGGACAGCCGCAAGCTCCTCGATCTGATCCTGGAGCTCAAGGCGCAGGGCATCTCCTGCATCGTCATCTCGCACAAGCTGAACGAGATCGCCCGGGTCGCCGACGCCGTGACGATCCTGCGCGACGGGCGCACCATCGAGACCCTCGCGATCGGCCCGGAGGGCATCTCCGAGGAGCGGATCATCCGCGGCATGGTCGGCCGGGACCTCGAGCACCGCTACCCCGACCGCGTCCCGGACGTCGGCGAGGTCGCCCTCGAGATCGAGGACTGGAGCGTCCGGCACCCGATCGACCAGCAGCGCCTGGTGGTGGACGGTGCCTCGCTGAACGTGCGGCGCGGCGAGATCGTCGGCATCGCCGGCCTGATGGGCGCCGGCCGCACGGAGCTCGCGATGAGCGTCTTCGGCCGCTCGTACGGGCGCTGGAGCGGCGGACGGGTGCGGCTGCACGGCCGGGAGATCCGCACCCGGACGGTGCCGGAGGCGATCGGGCACGGCATCGCGTACGTCACCGAGGACCGCAAGCGCTTCGGCCTCAACCTCATCGACGACCTCAGCCGGAACATCTCGCTGAGCGCGCTCGGCAAGGTCGCCCGGTTCGGCCGGGTCGACCGGCACGAGGAGGCCAAGGTCGCCGAATCGTTCCGGCGGTCCATGAACATCAAGGCCCCGACGGTGTTCACCCGGACCGGCACGCTCAGCGGCGGCAACCAGCAGAAGGTCGTCCTCAGCAAGTGGATCTTCGCCGAGCCGGAGGTGCTGATCCTCGACGAGCCCACCCGGGGCATCGACATCGGCGCCAAGGCGGAGATCTACGCCGTCATCGCCGAACTCGCCGCCCAGGGCAAGGCCGTGCTCGTCATCTCGTCCGAACTCCCCGAACTCCTGGGCCTGTGCGACCGGATCTACACCATGGCCGAAGGCCGGATCACCGGCGAGGTGGCCCGTGCCGACGCCACCCAGGAATCCCTCATGCGGCTCATGACCATGAGCGCCGCATCCAGCAACGAGCAGGTGTGAGGCATGGCCCAGACCGAGATCATCCCGGATTCGTCCCCGAAGGCACCGCAGGCCGGCCCGAGCCCGACCGCCGGCTCCGTCCTGGCCCGCGCGCTGCGCGGCAACGTGCGCCAGTACGGCATGCTGGTCGCCCTCGCGCTGATCGTGCTGCTGTTCCAGATCTGGACGGACGGCATCCTCCTCCAGCCGCTCAACATCACCAACCTGATCCAGCAGAACGGCTACATCCTCATCCTGGCGATCGGGATGATGATCGTCATCATCGCCGGGCACATCGACCTCTCCGTCGGCTCACTGGCCGCCTTCGTCGGAGCGGCCGCCGCGGTGATGATGGTCCGGCACCACGTCCCGTGGCCGGTGGCGATGCTGGCCGCGCTGGTCATCGGCGCCCTCGCCGGCGCCTGGCAGGGGTTCTGGATCGCCTACCTCGGGATCCCCTCGTTCATCGTCACCCTGGCGGGCATGCTGCTCTTCCGCGGCGGCACCCAGATCCTGCTCCAGGGCCAGTCGGTGGCGCCCTTCCCCAAGGGCTTCCAGAGCATCAGCAGCGGCTTCCTCCCCGAGGTCGGCCCGCACACCGACTACCACAACCTCACCCTGCTGCTGGGCCTCGCGGTGTTGGCCGTCGCGATCCTCCAGGAACTGCGCGGCCGGCGCCAGACCGCCGCGTACGGGCTGGAGGTGCTCCCGCTCGGACTGTTCCTCGCCAAGCTCGCCGTCATCACGGCCGCCGTGCTCGTCTTCACCCTGCTGCTGGCCAGCTACCACGGCGTGCCGATCGTCCTGCTGATCCTCGGCGCCCTGCTGGTCGGCTTCGGCTACCTGATGCGCAACTCGGTCATCGGCCGGCACACCTACGCCATCGGCGGCAACGAGGCCGCGGCCAAGCTGTCCGGTGTGAAGAGCAAGCGGGTCGTCTTCCTCGCCTTCACCACCATGGGCGTCCTCGCGGCGCTCGCCGGGCTGGTCTTCGCCGCGCGACTCAACGCCGGCACCCCCCAGGCCGGCATCAACTTCGAACTGGAGGCCATCGCCGCCGCCTTCATCGGCGGCGCTTCCGCCAGCGGCGGCGTCGGCACCGTCATGGGCGCGATCATCGGCGGCCTGGTGCTCGGCGTGCTGAACAACGGCATGTCGCTGGTCGGCGTCGGCACCGACTACCAGCAGGTCATCAAGGGGCTGGTGCTGCTCGCAGCCGTCGGATTCGACGTCTACAACAAGCGCAAAGCCGGTTCCTGATCCCCTTCGACCGCGGGCGGGGAGCAGCACCGTGATTGAGGGCACGGTGCAGCTCCCCGCCCGCTCGTCACCTCTCCGGTGGGACGGTGACGGAGGTGTCCCGGCGCGGCCCGGGAGGAACTCCCGGGGGCTTCCGGCTGGTGGGCCTCGCCCCGGCGAGCCGCCGGTCGGCGGTGGCGGCCCCGGCCGGCCCACCAGCGCGCCCGGCGCAGGCGGAACGACTGCGGCCACGGGCCGTGCGCGCCGGCCGAGCGACCGCTGGGGGACCACCTCTCCGTCACCGCGCCCAGGCGGCGGACCGACACCACCGCCCGCCCATCGCTCACCCACCGTCCGCCCGCAACTCGGTCACCGTGCGCCCGCGGCTCGGCCGCCGCAGAAAAAATCCCGCACCGGCGCGGCAACCTTTCCGTCTCCGGCGACCACTGGTCGCTGAAACGTCGAGTCGATCCACCGGGTCGAGCTACCGAATGGGATGGGAATGAGGGCAACGAAGCACGCCGCCCGGCAGTCGGGCCGCCGGCGGTCGAACCCCCGGCGCGGGCTGGTGCTCGGCATACCGGTGACGCTGGTGGCGGTCGGAGTACTGGCCTGCCTGGCCTTCGCGCTCCTCCGGGCGAGCGGGAGCCGGGACGCCGGCGCCGCGGAGCCGGCCGCCGCCTCCGTCGGGGCCGCCGCGCCGAGCACGCCCCCGGACGCCGCCGCACCGGGCGACCCCGCACCCTCGACGGCAGCGCCGTCGGTCAGCGGCCCCGCGACCTCGGCCGCCGCCACCCCGTCAGCCTCGGGCAGCGCGACGCCGTCGGCCACCGCGGCGCCGCGGCCATCGGCCCCCACCGCCCCCAGGGCCACCGCGCCGCCGCCGAGCGCCGGCAAGGCCGCCGACGACGCCTCCGGCGGCGCACCGGCCGCGGCGTCCCTGGCCGGGCGGATCAAGCCCGGGGCGGACTACCAGGGCGTCGCCACGTCCTACGACGCCGCCGACGGCAACGGCGCCTGCTCCTTCGGGCCGTCCGGCGACCTGATGATCGCCGCGATGAACCACACCGACTACGAGACGTCCAAGGCGTGCGGCGCCTCCGTGCTCGTCCGCGCCGCCAACGGGGCGAGCGTCACCGTGCGGATCGTCAACGAGTGCCCGCTGCCCTGCGCCCCCGGGCAACTGGACCTGAGCCACGAGGCCTTCACCAAGCTCGCGGACCTCTCGGTCGGCCGCCTGCCGATCACCTGGACGCTGCTGAGCCCGGGCACGGCGCCCGCCGCGGTGTCGCTCCGGTACAAGGCCGGCTCCAGCCAGTGGTGGTGCGGGATCCAGGTGATCGGACACCGGAACCCGGTCGCGTCCCTGGAGGTCCGGGCCGGCGCCGGCTGGCGGCAGCTGTCGCGCACCGACTACAACTACTTCCTCTCCCCCGACGGCACCGGATGCGGTGGCCCGGTCAGGATCACCGACATCTACGGGGAGCGACTGACCGTCGACGGGATCGCGGTGGAGCCGGACGTCGTCCAGCCGACCCGCGTCCAGTTCGCCCGGCATTGACGGCGCTGCTCGCCCGTCGGCCGTCGGCGACGGCCGTCCAGGGCCACCACCACCGCACCAGGGAGGGCACTGCTAGGCTCATGCCGCTTGTTAACGCTCACATAGCAGGGAGAGGGCGACCGGGGGAAATGCTCCTCGATGACGCGTCCGCGGAGTTCCACGACTTCTTCGAACGCCACCACGCCGAACTCGCCCGTCTCGCCCACCTCCTGACCGGTGAGACGGACGCGGCCGACGACCTCGCCGCAGACGCCCTGATCGCCCTGTGGCAACGCTGGGACCGGCTGCGCGCGGCCGACCACCCGCTCGCCTACGCCCGCGGGGTGGTCGCCAACATGGCGCGCGCCCGGATCCGCAGCGCGGTCCGCGAGCGGCGCCGGGTGCTGCTGTTCTGGACCCGCGGCCCGGAGCGGACCGAAGGGCCGGACGTGGCGGCCGTGCTGGACGTCCGTGCCGCGCTCGCCAGGCTCCCGTTCCGCAAGCGGGCGTGCGTGGTGCTGCGCCACGCCTTCGACCTGTCCGAGAAGGACACCGCGGCGGCGCTCGGCATATCGGTCGGTACGGTGAAGAGCCAATGCTCGAAGGGCATGGCCGAGCTGCAACAGCTGCTCGGCGCGCGAGCGGTCGGAGAACTGGCGGCAGGAAGGAGGAACCGGTGAACGAGCCCATCGCCCGGCAGCTGCGCGAGGCCGCCGAGGCCCACCAGCCCGACCGCGCACGGATGCTGGCCCGGGTGCAGCGCGGCGCGGTCGGCCCCGCTCCCCGTCACCGCGCGCGGTCGGGCCTGCGCTCGTGGCCGAGGGCCGCGCTCGCCGGCCTCGCCACCGCCGGGATCCTGGCCACCGGCGGCCTCGCCGTGGCCGCCATCGTCCAGACCCGGCCCTCGCCGGAAGCCACCACCGCGCCTGCGGCCCCGTCCCCGACCGCCACGCCCTCGCCGACGCCCTCGGCCCCGCCGACCACCTCGGCTCCGGCCCCGGCGCCCGCCGCGACCACCCCGGCCACGGCGCGCCCGACCCCGTCCGCGACCGGCCGGGCCCAGAACGGCCCGTTGTGGTCGGAGGCGTCGGTCGACGCGCACAGCAACCTCTACTGGGCCCAGAGCGACCTGATCCTGAGGACCGTGCAACCGCTCACCTCGCTCACCGTCGAGCTGCGCATCGCGCAGACCGGCGACGTGCGCGACACCGGCAACTGGCGGACCCTGCCGAGCGACGACTTCACCGTCACCTCCCAGGAGTCCGGCGGCGTACTGGTCTACCGCTGGGTCCTCAGACCCGGCCGTACGGTGCCCGCGGGGCAGCACGAGTTCGCGGCGCAGTACAACCACGCCCCGGGGGCGCGCAGCTCCGCCAACGACACCTACCGGGTCGACGCCCAGTCGGCGGGCGGCTCCTCGTCCGTCGGGGGAGGCTTCGCCCCGGCCCGCTGAGCCCCGGCACGCTCAGTCCCGGCACGCTCAGTCCCGGCACGCTCAATCCCGGCACGCTCAATCCCGGCACGCTGAGGCCCGGCACACCACGCGCATGCGCACCACGGCGGCGCCCGCTCGAACGAGC